>JAFUJG010000103.1 GCA_017468215.1 Clostridia bacterium
GTAAGACCTATATGGAAAGCTGCAATTGTTGCCAAAGCTATAACCAAGCCTTCTATACCAATGTTGATAAGGAAGCTCTTTGTCAGTATGCCTTCACTCCTGGGGCGGGGTTTTTCGTTCATTACATCGTCTGTATGAGGCTCAAGTCCCAATGCTATAGCAGGAAGTGAGTCTGTAAGAAGGTTTATAAACAAAAGATGAACTGCCGCAAAGGGTACAGGTAAATTCATAAGCGATGCATATAAAACCGCTAAAATACCTGCTGTGTTACCCGAAAGAAGAAAACCGATTGCCTTCTTTATGTTTGCGTATACATTTCTGCCGTTCTTAACAGCTTTTACGATAGTTGCAAAGTTATCGTCGGTAAGTATCATGCCTGCAGCATCCTTGCTTACCTCTGTGCCTGTGATGACCATTGCAACACCTATGTCTGCCTGCTTAAGTGCAGGAGCATCGTTAACACCGTCACCTGTCATGGAAACAAGGCATCCTCTGTCCTGCCATGCACGAACTATACGGATTTTATGCTCGGGGCTTACTCTTGCATAAACACTTACCTTGGGCACAAATTCCATAAGCTCTTGGTCTGTCATGGAATCGATTACGCTGCCTTCAACGGCAATTGTGCCTTCTGTCAGAATACCTATCTCACGTGCAATGGCACTGGCAGTGATTTTATGGTCACCTGTTATCATTACCGGACGGATGCCTGCTTTAATGCACTCAGCTACAGCAGCTTTACTTTCAACTCGGGGCGGGTCCATCATGGCAATAAGTCCTAAAAAGCTGAGGTTGTTTTCATCTTCAACATTTATAGAGGTATCGCTTACACCCTTGCATGCAAAGGCAAGCACACGAAGCCCCTCGTTTGAAAACTGCTCATTTATCTTTTCAATCTCAATGTGCTCTGCATCTGTTATGATGCATCTTGACAGCATTACATCAACAGCGCCCTTTGTTACCATTATCAGTGTGCCGTTATTATTATGCACGGTTGACATCATTTTTCTGTCAGAATCAAAGGGAATTTCTGCAAGACGAGGGTATTTGCCTCTGGTATCAAGCTCGTCGAAGCCATGGTCTTCACCAAGGCGTACAAGTGCAGTTTCGGTGGGGTCGCCTACTTCACCGTTTTCGTCCACAACCGCATCACAGCACAAAAGTGCTGTACGTAAAAGAGGCTCCTGCACAGGGTCGTTAAAGTCTGCATCATTTGCCGAAATTACTCTGCCTGCTGTATAGAGCTTTTTAACGGTCATCTTGTTCTGTGTAAGTGTACCTGTTTTATCGGAGCATATAACGCTTACGCTGCCTAAGCCTTCTACTGCCTGCAGCTTACGTATGATAGCATTTTCCTTTGCCATTTTCTGTGTGCCGAAGGAAAGTACAATTGTTACTATGCTGCTAAGTGCCTCGGGGATAGCTGCAACCGCAAGAGCTATTGCAAAAAGGAAGGTTTCCATAACAGGCTTCTGCTGAACAAATACGCTTACTGCAAAAATAATTGCACAAAGTATAAGAATAATAATTGTAAGCTTCTGACCAAAGCTGTCAAGGCTCACCTGTAAGGGGGTTTTCTTTTCCTCGGTATTTTTCAGAAGTGTTGCAATTTTGCCCATTTCTGTATCCTTACCGATACCAGTTACAATTGCCTGTGCTCTGCCGTAGGTTACAAAGCTTCCTGAGAACACCATGTTGCTCCGGTCTCCCAGTGCAACCTCACCGGTAATTATATCGATGCTCTTTTCTACAGGCAAGCTTTCACCTGTAAGTGCACTTTCAGCACACTTAAGCGATGCACACTCAATAAGCCTTGCATCTGCACTTATGCAGTCACCTGCTTCAAGCACGATTATATCGCCCACGGTAACCTCTCGACCGGGAATAATTGTTACTTTTCCGTCACGCATGACCTTAGCTGTGGGAGCACTCATTTGCTTTAAGCTGTCAAGGCTTGATTCTGCCTTAACGGTCTGCACCGTACCCAGCACCGCATTCATTGTAATAACAGCAAGTATTACTGCCATGCTTTCAATATCGCCCAATATTGCCGAAATAACAGCGGCACCTATCAGCACAATAACCAAAAAGTCCA
>JAFUJG010000104.1 GCA_017468215.1 Clostridia bacterium
AAAGATTGCCTGCATATGTAAGCTTATCAAGACAGATAATTCTGTAATCGGGATATTTACCTAACATGTGAAAAACAAAGTTTGAACCAATAAAACCTGCGCCGCCCGTTACTATAATATTCATAACTTAAATCTCCTTTATTAATACAAATGTTCCATATATTTGCCGTCTATAACATCCTTAAGGTATTGTCCGTACTGGTTTTTCTTTAAAACCTCGTAAACGGCAAGAACATCATCTTTTGTTATCCAACCGTTAAGATATGCAATTTCTTCCAAGCAACCAATCTTACGGTGCTGATGTGTTTCAACCGTTTTTACAAAATTTGTTGCATCAACCAGACTTTCATGAGTTCCGGTGTCGAGCCATGTAAAGCCCTGACCTAAAAGCTCAACATTCAAATCGCCCTGTTCAAGGTAAATTCTGTTGAGGTCCGTAATTTCCAGTTCACCTCTTGCAGAAGGCTTAAGATTCTTTGCATATTCAACAACGCGATTGTCGTAAAAATAAAGACCCGTTACGCAATAGTTGCTCTTTGGTTTTGCGGGCTTTTCTTCGATTGATATTGCTTTTCCGTCCTTATCAAATTCTACAATACCAAATCTCTCGGGGTCATCAACATAATAGCCAAATACCGTTGCGCCCTTACCTGTTTCAGCATTTTGAACAGCAGCTTTAAGTCTCTTCTTCAATCCATGACCTGCGAAAATGTTATCACCTAATACCATTGCCACAGAATCATCGCCTATAAAATCAGCACCGATGATAAACGCCTGCGCCAATCCGTCGGGAGAAGGCTGTACTGCATAAGAAAGATGAACACCAAACTGATGTCCATCCCCCAAAAGCGCTTCAAATCTCGGTGTATCTTGGGGGGTGGAAATAATCAATATATCACGGATTCCTGCATTCATCAAAACCGACATTGGATAATAAATCATCGGTTTGTCGTAAATAGGCAACAATTGCTTACTCGTAACCTTGGTCAACGGGTACAGTCTTGTGCCTGAGCCACCAGCCAAAATAATACCTTTCATAACAATTCCTCCACAAATCATATAAAAGTACATATTAACCCATACTTATATTTATTTTAACACTATCTGCACACATTGTCAACGAAAAACACTCAATATCTTGTAGTTTTGTGACAATTTTGAACACAAAAAAGAGGACAGAAGCCTGTCCTCTTTTGTTAGTAAAAGTATTTAATTACTTGCTTGCTTCTTCTACTGCAACTGCACATGCAACAGTCATACCAACCATGGGGTTGTTACCTGCGCCCATAAGACCCATCATTTCTACGTGAGCGGGTACAGAGGAAGAACCTGCAAACTGAGCATCAGAGTGCATTCTACCCATTGTATCTGTCATACCGTAGGAAGCGGGACCTGCAGCCATGTTATCGGGGTGAAGTGTACGACCTGTACCGCCACCGGAAGCAACGGAGAAGTACTTCTTACCCTTTTCGATACATTCCTTCTTGTATGTGCCTGCAACAGGATGCTGGAAACGTGTGGGGTTAGTAGAGTTACCTGTGATAGAAACGTCTACATCTTCAAGGTGCATGATAGCAACGCCTTCACGAACATCGTCAGCACCGTAGCAACGAACCTTGCTCTTTTCGCCTGTGGAATAAGCCTTTTCATAAACTACGTTTACCTTACCTGTCATATAATCAAACTTTGTTTCAACATATGTGAAACCGTTGATTCTGGAGATAATCTGAGCAGCGTCCTTACCAAGACCGTTAAGAATAACCTGGAGAGGCTGCTGACGTACCTTATTAGCACTCTTTGCGATACCGATAGCACCTTCAGCTGCTGCGAAGGATTCGTGACCTGCGAGGAATGCAAAGCACTTTGTTTCTTCACGAAGAAGCATTGCAGCGAGGTTACCGTGACCGATACCTACTTTTCTGTCGTCAGCAACAGAACCGGGAATACAGAAGGACTGAAGACCTTCACCGATAGCTTCTGCTGCGTCAGCTGCCTTTGTGCAACCCTTCTT
>JAFUJG010000105.1 GCA_017468215.1 Clostridia bacterium
AATGTCGCCTTCAACAACCTGTGTGTTAGCATCGTTGTTAAAGTCATCTGCTACAACTGTGTCGATAGGAAGAACAATCTTGTCGCCTGCTTCGTCAAGCATCTTCTTTGCATATTCGATATAGTCTGTTTCAAGAAGGCTGTTACCTGTCTTCTGACCCATTGCAGCCTTAAATGTGTAAGCCATACCGCCGCCGATGATGAGCTTGTCAACCTTCTTGAGAAGGTTTTCGATAACGGAAATCTTGGAAGAAACCTTACTACCGCCAAGGATAGCTACAAGAGGACGAACGGGGTTGTTTACAGCGTTGCCCAAAAATTCGATTTCCTTGTTGATAAGATAACCGCCTACAGCGGGAAGGTGCTCTGCTACACCAACGTTGGAGCAGTGTGCACGGTGAGCTGTACCAAAAGCATCGTTTACGAATACATCAGCCAGAGATGCAAGCTCTGCACTAAATTCGGGAACGTTCTTTGTTTCTTCTTTTCTGTAACGTGTGTTTTCAAGAAGAACAACGTCGCCTTCTGCCATAGCTGCAACAGCAGCCTTTGCGTTTTCGCCAACAACTGTATCGTCAGCTGCAAAAACTACTTCCTTACCAAGCTTTTCGCTAAGACGCTTTGCAACAGGTGCAAGGCTCATGGAAGGAACAGGTTCGCCCTTGGGCTTACCCATATGAGAGCAAAGGATAACCTTTGCACCGTTTTCTACAAGGTAGTTGATTGTGGGCATAGCGCCTACAATTCTGTTTTCGTCTGTGATATTGCCGTCTTGGTCAAGGGGTACGTTGAAGTCACATCTAACGAGGACTCTTTTGCCTCTTACTTCAACATCTTCAAGTGTCTTCTTGTTTAACATAGCTTTCACCTCATAAAATATTTTTTATCATAAATTTATTTTAACACACAATATTATCCAATTGCAACAGTTTTTTAAATAAGCGGCTCAGGTCTTGTAATAAGATGCAGAATATTTCCTTCGATATCACGAAAGAAGAAAGTGGAAATACCCTTTGCACTTGTGGCAGGCTCAGTTACAACCTCAACCCCTTCAGCCATAAGACGTTCTACTGCAGAAGCAAAATCGTCAACAGAAATTGCAATATGGCGGATACCCTGCCTCTTTGCCGCAAGGTCTTCTCTTTCCATTTCCTCTGCAGGAATAAATTCAATCATGCTCTTGTCTGCAAATGCAAGAAAGATAGTACCCTTACCGTTGTCGTAAACAACCTCTGTGTCAAACATTTTTGTGTACCAATCGGTTAAAACCTTTGTGTCCTTTGCGATAATCGCAAGATGCTCAATGCCAAATGTCATAGTTTGTAACTCCTCCTTTGATTACACCATTTACCTTTTATCTGGGACCACTGCAACATTTTTCAAGGTACGGGGTAGCGAAGCAGCGGCGAGGTAGTGAATGACAATCCGGTGGATTGTCAGAGCCGAGCCGTGACCGAACCGCAGTGAGACACAGCCATTCATTTTTATTTTGCTTGCAGCAAAACGAGATTGTGGGTTGGCTGTGGGTAGGCAATGTCCCCATTGTGGGTTGCAGTTTACATTGTTTATTAATTAAAACTTTTCACTAAAGTATACGATGCCGAACAAATCGGGACCTGTATGGCATCCGATTGTAGGTCCAACCAGTGTATCTCCAACAATAATATCGGGGTACTGTTCGCTTATTGCATTGCGTAAAAATGCTGCTTTTTCGTAAACGCAGGTATGGATTGTGTAAACCTTACCCTCGTTGAAATCGCCCATAGCCTTTGCGGCATCAACAAGCTTTTTGTAAAGATTTTTGCTGCCACGGAGTTTTGCTCCCTGTTCAACAAGACCGTCCTTAAGAACAAGCACAGGCTTTATGTCGAGCATGTTTGCAACTGCAAAGGTGGCTGCATTTATTCTGCCGCCCTTTTTAAGATGAGTAAGGTCTTCTGTAACAAAGTAAGCATTTGCACTGTAGCAGATTTTCTTGATTCGTTCGATAATTTCCTCGGCACTGCCGCCTTCTTTCAAAAGCTTTGCACCTTCAATAACGGCAAAACCGTAAAGCACGCTGTATGTGAGCGAGTCAATAACTTCTACCTTAAAGCCCTCGTGCTCACTCATCACCTGATTTGCCATCATAACTGCATTCTGGCAGGTACCGCTTGCCTTACCGGAAATAGCTGTATAAATAACAGTATCGTAACCGTCCTTATATGCTTCTTCAAATTCCAAGGGCGAAATCTGAGCAGTTTTCGGAACTTCGGAAGCAGTTTTTTCCATCTCGTAAAATTCCTCAAGGGTCTGGTCAATTCCGTCGAGATAATAATGCTCACCGTCAAATGAATATTTCAAGGGAAGAACTTTTATACCGTATTCTGCAGCTCGCTTTACTCCAATATCGGAGCCACTGTCTGTCATAATCAAAATTTTAGACATAAATACCGTTCCTTTCTCTAAAATACTACATATTAAAAAATATCACAAAATAGCAATTTTGTCAACGCATTATCTCGGCGGCGGACCTGGCGGTCCACCATGTCCCCTTCTTCCGCCGAGGCCTCTGCCACCACCGCCCTCATCGGCGTTAAAGTTCATGGCATTCATCGTCCGTTGTGCTTTTACAAGAGCTGCATAAATTCCGTCATGGTCCATAAGCTCCTTGTGGCTGCCTACCTCGGCAATCCTGCCTTCTTCAAGGACCACAAGCCTGTTTGCGTTCTTAAGGGTTGAAAGCCTGTGGGCAATGGCAAAGGTTGTTCTGCCCTTTACAAGGCGGCCCAAAGCCTCCTGAATCTGGGCTTCGGTTTCGGTATCAACGCTTGCTGTAGCCTCGTCCAGAATAAGAATTTTCGGGTCTGATATAACTGCACGTGCGATTGCAATTCGCTGTCTTTCCCCGCCGGAGAGACGGTAGCCCTTTTCGCCTACATATGTATCATATCCGTTGGGAAGCCTCATTATAAAGTCATGTGCATTGGCAATTTTTGCCGCACGCACCACATCGTCCACGGTTGCATCGGGCTTTGCATAGCAAATATTCGACAGAATACTTCCCGCAAAAAGGTAGCTCTCCTGCAGAACAATGCCCAAATTGTGCTTATAATATGCCCTGTCTATATCCTTAATATTAGTTCCGTTCACTGTAATGGCACCGTCGTCAACATCATAAAGACGCATGAGCAGATTTATGAGCGTACTCTTACCTGCTCCCGAATGACCTACAAGACCAATCATTTCGCCTTCCTTAACATGAAGGGAAAAGTTCTTTATAACGCTTCTGTAGCTCTTGTATCCGAAGGTAACGTCCTTAAATGCAATATCGCCCTTAATTTCGGGGCACGCCTTGGTTTCTTCAATGCCGTAGTCGGTTTCCTCATCCAGCACTTCAAAAACTCGCTGAGCACTTGTAGCCGCTTCGGAAAGGTGTCTGGGCAGCATGCTGAACCAGTCGAGCCTGTTATAAAGATACGATGCATATGTTGAAAACTGCATTAAATCACCAAGCTTCATCTGGCTCTGCACAACCAAACTTCCTCCGTAAAGAAGGATAAAATAGCTGCCGAAGCCTATGAGGAAACGTACAATGGGCCATATAGTACCCGAATAGCGGTCGTTGTCAATGCTCTGCTCTCTTACCTCCACCGCAACGGATGAAAACTGGTCTATTGCCCATTTTTCTCTGCCGAATGCTTTGACCACTCGCATGCCGTTAAGAATGTCGTTAAGCTTGCTGGTCATTTTGTCCATTTTTCTCCACTGGGTATGGTATCTTCTGCGTACCTCGTGGCGGATACGTGCAATTATCACACTTACAAAGGGCATGGGCAACAAAATCAGAACAGCCATTTTCCAGTTGTATGCAAAAAGTACAACTGCAACAGATGCAAAAAGAATAATTTCGTTTACAGCCATAATGGCAATGTTCTGTATGAAATGACCTATACGCATGGTGTCACGGTTGATTCGCTGCATCATGTCGCCGGTTTTTTTGCCTTCAAGCTTGCCGATACCCATTTGCTGAAGCTTTGTGTAAACCTCTTTACGCAAATCCTTAACAAGAAGGTTACTTGCCTTTACCGACACAACCCTTCTCACAATGGTGATTGCCGTTGTTCCGATATTGCAAAGTGCAGTTAATAAAACAAATATTATCAAAACCTTTATTGTACCGTTCGGGTTTGTAATGGCATCGTTAACCATTCTTTTCTGTATTTCAGGTGCGGCAAGCATAACAGCCGAGTTAAGCCAGAACAGCACAAGAATTATAATATAAAGGTTTTTACACGGTGCTGCCATTTTAGCCAATCTTACAAACATGCCCTTTTTGTCGGAGCAGTTAGGACATATACGTGTGTTTCTCAGATAATTTCTGCCGCAATGGGGACAACGCTTTGATTCGTCAAAGCTTTCGTGCACCCTTTTGTCGCCCTCGAGAATTTCCTGTATTATTCTCTCCATCATGGCAAACTGAGGCATATATTCTGCCGTATACTTTGCCGCCACATGACAAACCGAATCCGATGTAATCTCCAGCCTGCCTGCGCCTACCAGCTCCGCACTTTTCACTTTTTCAACCCTGTCAATGGGCAGAACAAGCTTAACCTCATTTTCTGATATGCTGATAAGGTTCTTATCTGTAACA
>JAFUJG010000106.1 GCA_017468215.1 Clostridia bacterium
ATCCATTTTTACAATCACGAAAGAATACAACTAAAAACAAAACTGACACCGCTTGAAATGCGATGCCAGTTCGCTATTTAATTAAATATCATACCATAGATATCCTTTTTTGTGCTGTCTGCACAAATTGGTGCAGTTCAATAATGCTTTTTATTATATCATATTCTGTTCACTCATAGATGAAAACCTGCCGTTTGCCACAATTATGTGGTCAACCACGTTTATGCCGATTGAATCAAGCATTTTAGACAGGTTGCTTGTAAGAAGCCTATCCTCAGCAGAAGGATAAAGTGAGCCGCCGGGATGGTTATGTACAAAAACAACCTTTGACGCATTGTTACGCAACGCACATTCAGCAACCTTGCGTGGTGTAACCGAAGCCGAGGTCACTGTGCCCTCACTGATGATTTCAAAATTGATAAACTTACGCTGTGTAGTAAGGCAGAGCACTCCGAAAACCTCATTTGTAAGCTCACCTATACGATTAACAAGATAATTGCCCATGGAAGTACAGTCGGGGAAATGAGGTGTTCCGCTGGCATGGCTTTGCATATAGTAATTTGAAAATCCGGGTATCATATTTAAAAGTGCGGCGGTGTTTTCAGTTAAGCCAAATTTAATCAAATCTTCACGGCTTGCTTCCAGCACACCGTGAAAGCTGCCGAAATGGTCAATAAGCTTGTGGGCTAAAGCGTTTGTGTCGTGGCGTGGAATTGCAAAATACAAAAGCATTTCCAATGCTTCGTGGGGTTCAAAATTTTTAATGCCTTCCGTATAATAACGGTTACGCATTCTTTGTCTGCGTTTCTCTGCCATAGTTACCCTCCAAAAAATACTCTTAATTAAATTATAAGGATTTTTCCCTAAAAAAGCAACAAAATTTTGTGTGAACAAAATGTGCGTTGACGGTTTTTATAAAAAAGATTATAATTTAAGAAAAGGTGCAACTTTTTCCTTGGCTGGGAAGTATTATATATAGGTGATATTTTATGAATAGGAAAAGAAGGAATATTGTTATGCTCGTTGTGATTTTATTGATAATTGCATTATGCGTAATATGGCTGTGGTATGGAAATAACAGCATCACTGTAACTGCATTTTCCGTAGAAGGTGACATCCCTTTTGAATTTGAAGGTTTTAAGATTGCGCATGTATCAGATTTGCATAACAAAACAATGGGAAAAGGCAATAAAAGAGTATTGGAAGCCTTAAAGAGCACCGATGCCGACATAATAGTAATGACAGGCGATATGATTGACTCACGAAGAACAAATACCTCCGTTGCAATCGAATTTGCTCGTGAAGCGGCAAAAATTGCTCCATGCTACTATGTAACAGGCAACCACGAGGCAAGGGTGAAGGATGAGTACGAAGTGCTCAAGGAAGGGCTTCTTGCAGCAGGGGTAAAGGTTCTGGAAAATGAAAATGTGCTTCTTGAAAAAGGTGAGGGCAGTATAGAGCTTGTTGGTATCCACGATACCGGATTTGACTTTAGTACAGGTGCAAAGTATCTTGCAGAGGGTGCTGTCAGCAAAGAGGACAATTACAAAATATTACTTATGCATCGACCCGAGTATTTTGACGAAATTGACTGTGTTGACCTTGTTTTTTCAGGACACGCCCACGGCGGACAGATACGCCTTCCGTTTATAGGCGGGATTTTTGCCCCCGGTCAGGGCTTTTTTCCAAAGTATGATAAAGGCTTGTACAAAAACGGAGCTGCAGTAATGGTTGTGAGCAGAGGCATCGG
>JAFUJG010000107.1 GCA_017468215.1 Clostridia bacterium
CCAACAGGTAACCGCTTTACTCTCGACTACTACTACGGCGGCAGAGAGATTGCCGTGAGTGTGGAAAAAGAGAACAGAGAGGGCTTGTAGCATGCTATAGAAATTGAAACCGAAGGAAGCCGTATTGTTTCTTACAGGCAATTTTTAAGGGATTATACCGAAGCAGAAAGCAGTACCAAGCAGGAAAACTTTATGCCTGCGCTTGACTATTTTGTTACACTTTTTGCTACAGAGCAGGATGTAACAATTGAGGATTTATACTTAGGCTATTTTGACAATGGTTTAAATGACGGAGCACTGAAAACAACGTGGCTTTGTGAGGTTAACTCCTCAGACAAGAGATATGCAAAAATGTAAGGGAGGGTGGTTATGAACTGGTCTAAAATCAAAAACATAATGATAATGATATTGGTTCTCATAAATCTCTTTCTTATTGTAAATATTGGTATTTCCAGCTATATGTCAAGTGCATTGCCTAAAGGTACCGGCGAAAGCTTTGTGAATCTTCTGGAAAAAAAGGGCATTGTTATTGAAAAAAACCTTGTTCCTAAAACCTATGAAACAAGACGCATAGTTACGGCAGAAGCTTATGACATCGATTATCTGACAGAGCTTTTTATAGGCAAAAAGGTCAGCTATGTCAGCGAGGGTCAGAGCCTTGTTGCTCCGGGTGACGATAAAAAGCTTGTGCTAACCGGCGAGAGGATTGAATTTACAACCCTCAAAGAGGCGGTTGACAAAAACGGCAGCGATATTATGCGTGCCCTTAAGGATATGGGATTTTCCAAGGATGGAGCATATTACGACCAGAACGACGGATATGTTAAATTAAAAATTGGTATGGCGCCTCTTGAAGGCTTGTATCTTGATGTACTCCTTGACAAAAATGGCGAGATAGCCTCTCTCAAAGGCGTGTGGCCGAAAATTAAAATAACCGGAAGCGATGATAAGGTTTCGGTTATAAGTATTGTTAATTCCATAATTGACACCGTGCCTGCAGGCAGCCGCATTGTGGACATTGAGGAGATTTATGTTTTTAATTATTCAGAGGATGGCTACAAGGTTAAAAACGCCTGGCGGATTTACAATCAGGGCAGAGGATACGTTTGCTACTAAAAAACTGAACGCAAAAAGACGGGCACAAGCCCGTCTTTTATTTTCCCTTATTTTAGTGACTGAAATTAAGTCCACTTTTATTTAGTATCCTCAAAGGATACTTTGTTTATTGTTATGTTACTTATGATACCATAAATATGGGAAAAGTCAAACAAAAGTTAATGAGAAATTGTCAATTTTGTCAAATGCTATAATTGTGATAGTCCAAAATTGTACACTTTGCACAATTAACTGCAGGGGGTTATTGTCCATCTCTGTTTGAGGGATGTATCCTTAACCTGCTGGATGAGCTTTCCGTCCTCTGTCAGTGTGAGATACAGGGAGGAATGGACACTTTTAATATAAAATGTTCCGTCACCATTTTGCTCAAATATCCATCTTTGATTGGTATCTTTACTTGTCTGCCATGTGATAATCGGGTCACCTGCCACAAGCGAGCGTGCGTTTACGTCAACGCTCTTTTTTGTTGAAAGGTTTTCGATTACGTAAACATCTTCGGAATATTCAATAAGAACCCACTTAAAGCTGTCAGAGGAATCGTTTGCCGCTGCCTTCAGACCTTCTGTATCAGTAAGGTAAAAGCCTTCGATTGAAAAGGTACGGTAGGGAAGCGATTCATCTGTTTCCTCTTTCTGAGGCGGTGTATAGTTAATTTCCAGCTTTTCGGCACTCTGTGTTGTTTTGGGCACATCTGTGCCGAACTCTATAATATGCCATTTCTGGTTGTCGGCAAGGGTTTTAGTGTTCTGTATCACGCCTGTGCCGTTGGGCTCAATTGGAAGATGACAGCTGCGTGCCGAAATAAGCGAGCCACCGGAAACATTTTCAACGGTAAATTTCTGGTTATCGCCTGTGCCTGCATCCCATGTAATTATGGAAACGCCGGGAGTTGTACCATGGGAGTTTACATCAAGGTTTTTGCCTGTGGCAACGGATTGGATGTGATAGTAGCCTTCAAATTCTGTTGCTACAAACTTGAACTTCTGATTGGCATCATTGGTATAATCGGCAACCGAGAGAGAGTTGTCCCCTGCTGTAAGAGCCTGATTAGTTTCAACATTTACGATAGCATAGGTTTTGCCCAAGTCGATTACTGTATCTGCAACAGGTGGCATAGCTTTTGTGAAAACCAGTGTTGCAGTGTCGGAATACCATGTAGCCTTCATGCCTACTGCCTCAGCTGCCAGATGTGCTGGCAGGAATACCTCGCCGTTCTGAACAATAACCTCGCACGAGCTGTCAGAGG
>JAFUJG010000108.1 GCA_017468215.1 Clostridia bacterium
AAGCTGGTCTGTTTTGTCTGCCTTTTCCTCGGCTATGAGCCTCATGGTTATAATAGGCACTAAAAGCATAAGGATAACCATGCACACAGGCAGTATACCTGCTACACTTCCCACTCGTTTCGTAAACATTTCCATTGAAAAGAAAAGCCCTGAAAGGAACATGAAAACGCCGATAAAGGCATAGCCTACGGGAGATGCAAAATATGTCAGCATTTCTTTTTTATATATTGCTTTCATTTATACTCCCTCCACTTTTACAAGGCTCTGAAACAAATCCTCAAGATTTGCCGCACTTATCTCGTCCTTTGTCTTTTCGGTTGCTATCCTGCCTTCGTTTATAACAATAACTCTGTCGCACAATTCGCTCACCTCGGAGAGAATATGTGTACTGAAAATAATTGTATGGTCCTTTTTAAGGGAACGGATAACATCACGGATTTCAACTATCTGATTGGGGTCAAGACCTACTGTGGGTTCGTCCAGGATAAGAACATCGGGTTTACCGATAAGAGCCTGTGCAAAGCCTACCCTCTGCTTGTAACCCTTTGAAAGGTTTTTGATTTTTCTGCCCTTCACATCGCTTATTGCCACAGTGTTCATCACATCGGCAATATGCTCTTTTTTGGGGATATTCATTTTAACCTTTTTTAAATCGTAAACAAAACCCAGATACTCTGAAACAGTCATTTCCTCATACAAGGGAGGCTGCTCGGGCAAATAGCCTATCATTTTTTTTGCCTCAAGAGGGTTTTCAAGCACGTCAACGCCGTTAACCTTAACCTCGCCCTCACTTATGGAAATGTATCCTGTTATCATATTCATTGTGGTGGACTTACCTGCTCCGTTAGGGCCAAGAAGTCCTAATATTTCACCTTTTTCCATGCAAAAGGATATGTTGCGTACTGCTTTTTTGTCTCCGTAGGATTTTGATAAATTTTTAACCTCTATCACAGTAATCCCTCCATTTCCCCATATTTGTCAATAAAGGGGAAACGCTTTGTTTCCCCTTTAAATTATTTATCTGCCCTTAATAATTTCTGCAATGCCGGAAAGCTCAACCTCTACTGCTTCGCCTGTTGCCATGTTCTTAAGCTTTGCCTTACCTTCTTCGATTTCGGTATCGCCCAAAACAATGCTGAACTTTGAGTTCATCTTATCTGAATATTTCATCTGTGCCTTAAGGGAACGGTCCAGATAATCACGTATAACACTGATGTTTTCTTCTCTGAGCTTCTTTATAAGACCCATGGAATAAACATCTGCCGCCTCGCCTATAGTAGCAACAAACAAATCGGGTGTATTGTCAAACTCGGGCATAACGCCTGCAGCTTCCATTGCAAGAATAATTCTTTCCATACCCATACCAAAGCCGATACCGGGGATAGACGAACCGCCAAGCTCCTCAATAAGACCGTCATAGCGACCGCCGCCGCATACAGTTCCCTGTGTTCCGGGAAGCTCTGTTTTAAATTCGAGAACGGTCTTTGTGTAATAGTCAAGACCTCTTACGATTGTGGGGTCAATGCTGTATTCCATGCCTGATGCCTCAAGATACTTTTTAACCATTTCAAAGTGCTCCGAGCATTCAGGACATATGTAGTCTAAAAGCATGGGTGCACTCTCACCGATTTCCTTGCATATGGGGCTCTTACAGTCAAGTATTCTGAGAGGATTTTTCTCATAACGGCCCTTACAGGTATCGCAAAGGGTATCAAGATGGTCCTTGAAATATTCCTTTAAAGCCTCGTTGTACTTGCTGCGGCACTGAGGACATCCGATTGAGTTGATATTAAGCTTAAGACCGGGAACACCAAGTTCCTTAAGCACCACACCTGCAAGAGTAATAATCTCAGCATCAACTGCAGGACCCTTGGAGCCGTAGCATTCAACGCCGAACTGATGAAACTCTCTCAGTCTGCCTGCCTGAGGCTTTTCGTAACGGTAACAGCTTATATTGTAATAAAGCTTGCTGGGCAGAGCCTCGGCATAAAGATTATGCTCTAAAAATGCTCTTGCGGCACCGGCTGTGCCTTCGGGGCGGAGCGTAATACTTCTTTCGCCCTTATCAAGGAATGTGTACATTTCCTTCTGCACCACGTCGGTAGTATCGCCTACACCTCTTTCAAACAGCTCTGTGTGCTCAAAAACAGGTGTTCTTATTTCGCTATATCCGTAATTTGTACAAATCTTTTTAATTTTTTCTTCAATGTAATGCCATTTAGCCACATCACGGGGCAAAATGTCGTTAGTTCCTCTGGGAGCCTTTGTCAGCATATACATTCAGTCCTTTTCACCAATAATCTTCCTTATATTTTACACTTTTGTTATGCATATTGTCAAGAGGTTTTTGTTTCCATTATGTGTTGACCTTCGACATAATTTATCGTATTATTTAATTAAAGTGAGGTGGTATTTTTATGAATTACATTATTTTTGCACTGCTTTCAGCTTTTTTTGCCGCATTGACATCTGTTCTGGTAAAATTGGGCATGAAAAAGATTAACTCTAACCTTGCAACTGCACTTAGGTGCATTGTGGTGGTTGCTTTTTCCTGGCTGATGGCTTTTATAACCTCAGATTTACGCACCGAGTTTGACTCACTTACTTACAAAACAGTGCTTTATCTTATCCTGTCGGGTATAACCACCGGTGCAAGCTGGATGTGCTATTTCCATGCACTTAAAATAGGCAACATAAACCTTGTTGTGCCCATTGATAAGTCGTCAATAGTTTTTACCATACTTTTAAGCTTTTGTATTTTCCCCGAGGAAAACTTCACCTATCTTAAGCTTTTTTGTGTGCTCCTTATAGCACTGGGTACTTTTCTTATGATTGAGAAAAAGGCACAAAGGTCCTCAAAGCGGAAAAAAACTGCAATCATTTACGCCTTTTTGGGAGCAATTTTTGCCGCACTCACTTCCATACTGGGCAAAATAGGCATTTCGGGAATATCAAGCGATTTCGGCAGCGCAATCCGCTGCGTTATTGTGCTTATCATGGCGTGGCTGATTGTATTTTCGGGCAAAAACTACCGTTCATTTAACGATATTGACACAAAAAGCGGTATTTTTATTATCCTTTCGGGTATTGCCACAGGGGCAAGCTGGCTTTGCTACTACCGTGCATTGTCAACAGGGCCGGCAAGCGTTGTTGCTCCCCTCGACAAGCTCAGTATTGTTTTTACCGTGTTTCTCGGTTACATATTTTTTAAAGAAAAACTCACTAAAAAAAGTCTTATAGGGCTTGCTTTAATAGTTGCGGGCACACTTTTGCTACTTATTTGTTGACAAATCAATCTATTTTTTGTAAAATAAAATATAATA
>JAFUJG010000109.1 GCA_017468215.1 Clostridia bacterium
ATGCAGGCTGTGATTTTGTGATGGTTTCTCACATGACACTTACAAATGCAACCGAGGAAAAGCTTCCCTCGTCACTTTCCTATGAGGTTATAACCCAAATGCTGAAGGGTGAGCTTGGCTTTGATGGGATATGCATAACAGATTCACTTTCCATGGGCGCAATAACCACCGTGTATGACGGTGCCACAGCCGCAGTAATGGCGGTTAAGGCAGGAGCAGATATGCTTCTTATGAGCCCCGATGTCCTTACGGCAAAGGATGCAATAAAGGCGGCAGTTGAAAACGGCGAGATAACCGAAGATAAAATTGATGAGAGCGTATACAAAATCCTGATGATTAAACAAAAAAAGGGAATTTTGCAATAAATAGATACAAAACGGGCTGTTTTTAAGCCCGTTTTTGTTGCATTAAAATACAAAGAGTGTTATAATTTTTTCTAAAAGGAGGGGTTTTATGTTTATTGGTATAGATTTGGGAACTTCGTCTGTTAAGATGATACTGTGCGATAAAAACGGTGCTGTTATAAAGAGCGTCAGCCGTGAATATCCCATTAGCTTTCCCAAGGAGGGATACAGCGAACAAAACCCTGAGGACTGGTATACCGAAACCATAAGTGCCCTTAAAGAACTCGCAGACGGATACGGTGATAAAATAAAGGCAATGAGCATTGCAGGGCAGATGCACGGTCTTGTTATGCTTGACGAAAACGACAAGGTGCTGCGTCCTGCAATATTATGGAACGATTCCAGAAGTGTTAAAGAGTGCGACTATTTAAATAATATTATAGGCAAGAGGACCCTCACGGAAATGACTGCCAATATTGCTTTCTCCGGGTTTACTGCCCCTAAAATCCTTTGGGTTAAAAATAACGAAGGTGAGCTTTTTAAAAAGTGCCGTAAAATTATGCTACCCAAGGATTATATCGTATACAGGCTGACGGGCGAATTTGTCAGCGAGGCAAGCGATGCGTCGGGTTTGTTGCTTTTTGATGTGAAGAACAAGTGCTACAGCAAAAGGATGCTTGAGATATGCTCTGTAACAGAGGATATGCTTCCTGTGGTTAAATCATCTTTTGAAGCTTGCGGAGTGGTTAAAAAGGATATTGCCTCCTCCTTGGGCTGGGGTGAGGTTGTGGTTGCTCCCGGCGGAGGCGACAATGCTGCTGCAGCTTTAGGTATGGGCGTTGTAGGCGAGAGTATGTGCAGTATATCATTGGGAACCTCGGGAACGGTGTTTATAACAAGCGAGAGGTTTTCGGTGGATGAGAAAAACGCACTTCACTCCTTTGTTCATGCTGACTCAAATTATCACCTTATGGGTTGTATCCTCAGTGCTGCAAGCTGCAACAAGTGGTTTTTGGAGGATATTTTAAAAAGCGATGACTATTTCGAGTGTGAAAAAGCTACCGCTGACGGAGAAAACAGCGTTATTTTCCTGCCTTATCTGATGGGCGAGCGAAGCCCTCATAACGACCCCTATGCAAGAGGCGTTTTTGCAGGAATG
>JAFUJG010000110.1 GCA_017468215.1 Clostridia bacterium
GATTGATATCGAAACAATGACACTTGAAGATATCAACGGCAACACAATGAGCACAATTGCAAACGGTGCGTTAAGTGTTAATAAGACTGACACAACACAGACTCATATCGTTGACACAGCTCCCGGCAACCTTCGTGACTGGGTATGGCAGACAGCAGTTGGTTCTGACGGCAAGCCCGTTATCGCCATGGTAAGAATCAGTGGGGGTAAAACAAGCCACGATTACTACTACGTAAAGTGGAACGGCACAGAGTGGGTTACAACCTTCCTTGCTAACGGCGGCGGTCATTTCCACCAGACAGGCGGACTTGAAATGTGCTACTCAGGCGGTATGGCAATTGACCCCGACAATACAAACGTTATGTACTGCTCCGTACCTGTGGAAGGTGTATTCGGCACAGTTTACGAAATAGTTAAGTATACAATGAGCGACGACGGTACAGAAATTCTTGAAACTGAGCAGATTACAAAGAACTCTCAGAAGAACAACGTTCGTCCTTATGTAATCGGCAACAGCGAAGGTAAGGATATCCGCCTTACATGGATGAACGGCGACTACTACGACTGGATTGTAAGCGGCGAGCGTCCTCTCGGCTATTGCACAAGAGTAATGGCAGAAGCACCCCTTCCCACAAATACAATTGATATGGAAGATATGTTCGTTGCAGAAGAAGATTATTCTTCCATCGGCGGTGCATTCAAGTCAACTAAAGAAACAGCAAATATTATAGATGCAAGAACTTATAGTGAAAACTTTACTGTATCTGCCGACATTTACCTTGAAGGCGACTACGAGGGTAAAATGCTTGACCTTGGCGCTGTTGAGCTTTCTGTTGAAACAATAAACACTCAGTACGGTGCAACAGCTACAGGTAACAGAGCAAGAGTTGTTCTCACAGTTGACGGAGATGATTACGTTACAAGCAACGTTTACGGCTCATCTGACTGCTGGACTACATACGGCAGAGGCACAGGCGGTAACTATGGTGTTGAAAACTATCAGGGTTACGTTAACCACACAATCACATATGACGGTAGCTATTTAACACTTTACCGAAACGGCTTGGTTGATATAAAAGTTCCTTATTGGGGATTAGATGTTGAAGATGTAGTTGTAGGTGGCTTTGAAGGCTTGGCAGACAACGTGGTTGTTTTTGAAAGAGTATTGAACCACGATGAAATCAAGGCACTTGCAGTAGTGGGCGAAGTTACAGAGCCCGATGCTGAAGGTGACGTTACAGTTACAAAGACATACGTTGACATCGACGGTACAACTATCAAGACTACAGAAGAAACACTTCCTGCAGGTACAGATGTTTATAACCTTGTGCCCGAAGCAACACTTGAAACAGACGATGCCGTTTATGCATACGACAGCTATGATGGCGCAAATTATAACTACACTATCTACTACTACAAAACACAGGAATACGGTGAAAACCTTGTAACAAGCCTTACACGTGCCTCTGACGGCGGTGCACTTGGCTGGACTGAGGTTAACAAGTCTACACTTGATTCTTATCTTACAGGTACATACATCCATACAACTACAATCGGTGGCGGTACAGCAGCCTCTACAATGAGAACCTTCGTACCCATTGAAGGTGGAAAGAGCTATCTTGTATCCAACACAATTTACAACAATACAGGTGCCACTACAACTAACCAGGGTAGTGCAGGTATGAGTGCAATCATTGCTGCAGGTGACCCTGTTTACGGCTCCTTTGAAGGTCTTACACTTTACAGTGATATTGACAACGGCGGTGTAACAAGCTGGACAAACTCTAACAGTGATGTAACATGGGTTGGTACAGCTTCCGGCAGAAACGATATTGTAACAGTTCCCGGCGAAAACAAGATTGAGTACATTGTAAACACTCCTGCTCAGGCTAAAACAATCATGCTTTCCTACGGTGGCTGGGGTAACGCAGAGCTTTACTACGGCGATTTCTCCGTTCGTGAAATCAAGGATGTTGAAGTTATTACAGTAACAGTTGACGGTAAGGAAGTTAAGACCTACGGTACACTTGCTCTTGGTGAAGACGGCAATCTTCCCGAAAATGTTATAGGCTACCATGTGACAAATATTGCAGGCGAAACAGCCTTTGTAGCTGCAGGCGAGCTTACAGTTGACGAGGGCGATGTTATTACAACAGCTCCTATAAATGTTTCCATGGTAACAGGTGCACAGGTAAGAATCGGTAACGGTGTTGATGCCGATGGTAAGGTAAGCACAGGCAGCGGTCTCCGCTTTATTGCACAGGTTGACCGTTCCTCCATTGGTGACGAAGTTACAGGCTACGGCGTAAAGGTTACCGCAGAGGGAAGTGAAGAAAGCGTTGAAATTCCTGCAACAAAGTGGCAGGATGGCGAAGAAGCAACAATATTCACAGTAGCTCTTACAGACCTTGCTGTATCTAACTACAACCGTGAATTTACCGCAACACCCTATGTAACAGTTAAGTATACAGACGGAACAGAGGCAAAGATTTATTCCACAGAATCTATCACAAGAAGCATCTACGCTGTTGCAGCAGGTCTCATGAAGTACGAAAATTCGGACGAAGTAGACGGCGGCGATGCTGATTATTCAACAGATAAGATTGGCCTGTACGATGTGCTTAACGCTTATGTGAATATGGTTGGTATCCGTCTTGATATGGATACAAACGGAAACTTCACAGCACGCACAGATGGTCAGGGTGCATATTCTGGCGATATCTTCTTTGAGGTTACAAGCGAGAAAGTAAGCGACGGAGTTTATAAGGTTACAATTACTCCTCTTGAAAGCTTTGCTAACAAGGTAACAATTATGAGCTATTGGGATGAATTTGTACGAATCAACAACAACCACTCCAAGGCGGCTTTGTGTATTACAGATTCCGTATTCAATGAAGACGGCAGCGTGACATTTACTTTCACAGTTCCCGCAGCTAACTAAAATGCAGTTAAAAATCCTCGCAGAGTATTCTGCGGGGATTTTTTCTCTTGAATATAAAAAGATGTTGTAGTACAATAATAATATATATTTTTAGGAGGTAGAAAAAATATGAAAAGAGTTTTAGCTAATTTGCTGGCTATTTGCATGATTATGGCATTTGTTCCCGCAATAAGTTTTGCGGCAGAAACTACCATTACATCGGCAAACACAGCATTCTTCACTCAAACAAGCTCGCTCAGTACTGTTGAAGGCAGCAGTGAAAGCGGCTCAAGCTGTGTTCTTGTTGCACACAACGGCTCCGACAACTGGAATGCGGCAAGTACATTTACCGATACTGACGGCACAGTAACAAGCCAGACGGTAACAAGCGGTCAGGGCTTCGGCTCATCAAGACAGGCGGTTGTTTCCTTTAACATCCCTTCTGATTTCGACGCCGAAAACGCTGCAAAGATTACACTTGGTCTTACTGTAAGATACATAAAGCAGGTTGACCAGGCAGGTGCACGCCTTGCTATTTACGGCAACAGCGTAGACGGCACATGGACAACAGCTTCCGATAAGTCTATTTTTGGTGTTTCGGGAAGTGACAGCGGCACAGCTTCTTTGCCTCTTTTGGGTCTTACAAGCCCCATCAGCATGGCAGGTAATAACCAGGTTGACCAGACCGTAACACTTTCTTCCTTTGCACTTACAGACTACGTTAAACAAATGGCACAGGAAGGCAAAATACAGGTAACCTTCCGTGTAGCTGTACCTTACGGCGGTGTATGGATTTACAACAGCACATCCAACTACCCTGCAACACTTAAAATTGAAGAAGGTGCAATTACATCTGTTAACGTAAAGACCGTTTATATGGATGGCGAAACAGAAGTAAAGACAGAAACAGC
>JAFUJG010000111.1 GCA_017468215.1 Clostridia bacterium
CGGAAAAAGTAACCTTGCGTTTTACTGTATACGATTTCATAAAATCAACCTTTCTTACAAAAATGGAGCTGTTACAAAAGAACAGCCCCATAATTTTTTTATTATACCCCCGGAGGTAATGCATAGGGGTCGTTAACCACCGGAGTGTCAGCTACAGGCGGTGTAACCGCAGGAGTGTCAACCACAGGGGGTGTAACAGGTGTTTCAACCGGAATGTTAACCACCGGAGCATTGGGGTCAATCACAGGTGCGTTGGGGTCAACCACGGGAGCGTTGGGGTCAAAGCTGGGTTCTTCTGTGGGGATTTCAACCTTCAGCGAGCCTTCACCCTCGTCGATTTCCTTATGAATATCACATCGGGATTTAGGAGCAAGTCCCCTTGAATAATCACCAAAAGTAAGTGCATCACAGGTAGAGTTGGGGAGAAGACCGCTGTCAGCACATACAAGGTAGTGCTGTGTGTTACCCAATGTGTTGAAGTTTTTATATTCAAAACCTTCGTGAACCTGGTCCATAACGCCCTTCCATACTCTTGCGGAGGGGTTGCCGGAAATACCTCTGAGGCTCTTGGGAATATCGTAACCGTACCATACAGCACCTACATAATAGGGAGTATAGCCTACAAACCAACGGTCGTAGTTGTTGCTTGTTGTACCTGTTTTACCTGCCGCAGGCATGTTCTTAAGGCGAGCAGATGTGCCTGTACCGCTTGTTACAACGCCACGGAGCATCTGGGTCATGGTAACAGCAGTTGCTTCGCTGATTGCAGGATGCGGGTCAGGATTGCGTTCAAGAATAACATTGCCCTCGGAGTCAAGCACCTTTGTGTAGAAGGAGGGGGTGTAGTAGTAGCCCTTTGATGTAAAGGGAACATATGCTGCCGCCATTTCCAGAACGCTTACACCGTCTGTAAGACCGCCAAGACCGATTGCTGCATAAGCTTTATCGGTAAAGGTTTTGCCGTTTTCGTTTGTACGTGATTCTACAAGAGAAGAAATATGATAGTTCTTAGTAAGGAAGCTGAATGACCTCTCTAAGCCCAAGTTCTGCAAAATACGCACTGCAGGAACATTTCTCGAGCCTGCCAGAGCCGCCGCAACGGTAATATCGCCTCGGAACTGGCGGTCATCGTTACGTGGTGTCCAATTGCCGATTGTAAGCTCGTGGTCAGTTACAATTGTGTCGGGGACAAGGCGACCGTATTCAACTGCGGGGGCATAAATTGCCAAAGGCTTTATAGAGGAGCCGGGCTGGCGGAGGGTCTGTGTGGCACGGTTAAGAGTTCTGGACGAATCCTTGGCACCTCTGCCGCCAACAACACCTGCAACATAGCCGGTTGTGGGGTCTATAATAACCATTGCAGACTGAACGATGGTGTCACCGCTTGTTTTAGGGAAGTTTGCATCGTTCATATAGTATGCATCCATAATTGCCTGCACCCTTGTATCCATTGCGGCATAAATTTTCAAGCCGCCTGAGTAGAGCATCTTTTCAGCGATAGCCTTTGTGTAGCCTTTCTGGGTCATTAAATCGGAGATAAGCTGCTCGATAAGTGCATCGGAGTAGTAAGTTGTTGTGGAAACGTAAGCATCTGTTTCGTGAGATGCAACCGTTACAACCTCTGTTGCCTTTGCAGCATCACGTTCTTCCTCTGTGATATAACCAAGTTCGCACATTTTGTTAAGTATAACATCACGGCGGTCCTTGTTGTTTTCGGGATTACGCTTGGGGTCATACTTGGTGGGGAACTGTGTAATTGCTGCAATTGTAGCACACTCGGAAAGCGTAAGGTCCTTAAGGTCCTTGTTAAAGTAAACCTTAGCGGCACTCTTAACACCGTTACATTGCTGTGAAAGGTATATAGTGTTAAGATACAGCTCTAAAATGTCGTCCTTTTCAAGGTCCTGTTCAAGGACATAGGCACGGTAAATTTCCTGTATTTTTCTGTCGATAGTGTAATCGTCGTCACCTGTAATGTTTTTGATAAGCTGCTGTGTAATGGTAGAACCGCCCTGACCTGCGTTGGAGCTGTTTACTACATCGGCAAGAAGCGATGACACTGTACGCTGCCAGTCAACGCCCTTATGTTCGTAGAATCGCTTGTCCTCTACTGCGATAACAGCGTCGATAAGGGAAGGCGATATCTCTTCATAGTTGACCCAGATACGGTTTTCATCTGCGGCAAGACGTTTTCTCTCCACCTCTTTACCGTTTTCGTCATAGGCATAAACGAATCTTTTGTACTTCATCTC
>JAFUJG010000112.1 GCA_017468215.1 Clostridia bacterium
AGGGCTGCTCGCCGCACTTATTAAGCACGCCGTCCTCAATTTCAAAAACCTCTACCCCTTTTTGGGAATAAATCTCTGCCATTTCGCACACGCACTTTTCCTGCCCCTTGTAGCCTTCCACCGTGTAAAGCCGCACAGCCTTGTCAAGCACGGTGTGCTCGTCGTCCTTCCAGTAGGCAATCACCTCGTAGGCAGGTATCCGTTTAAAAACAAGCTTTCCTTCCTCGTCTGTATACACATAAAGCCAGGCAATGCCCATGTTTACGGCATCACGGAGCAGGCATTTAAAAAGCCGCTGCCTGTTTGCACCCAAAGCATCTGTAAGCAAATTTCCGTATGCCTCGTCGTCGGTGTCGATAAGTGCTTCTCTGCCCATAAGATAATTAACCTTCTGGTTTACAAGGCGCTGATACTGGTTATCTACAATACGGTTGTTGGGCAGATTATCAACCCTTTTAAGCTTACCGTCCTTTCCGATGGCTGTTCTTTCAGCACGCAGAATATCGTGCTCCCCACGGAAATACCTTTCGCCTTCAATCATTGCTTTTCTTTTTTCGTCTGTTTTCCATGCAGCAATCTCGTGCTCAAAAAATTCCTTCTCGCTCATAACTTTTCCTCTGTTCAATCCCTCCAGCACGCTCTTTGTTACATTTTCCCACATACTCAACCTACCATCCTCCTACACATACAGTCCGTCGGCACCCTTTGCCATCATTTCGCAAAGCCTTTCGCCTATCAGTTCAATTGTTTCGTCAATGTCTGTTTCCTTGTAATAGCTGTCGCCCTTGACCATTTCAACACGCACATATTGTGGTTTTTCGTCCTTCGTATCCTCTTGTGGGGCAAGTATTTTGTCGGCTTTTCTTTTGTCAATTATTACACTGCCCATTTCCTCTGCCCCCTTTAAAAGCTTTTCCCGCCGTGCGGCTAAAGCAAGGCTTTCTTCGCCCAAGGGTACGGCTTTTTCAAAAGCCTCCTCAAAAAAGCCTGTACTATTTAATTTTTCTGTTTCGTCCCGCAAAAAGCTATGGTTAAGCTGCAAATTTTCTGTTTGCAGCCCATTAAGCCTTTTGTCCTCGGCAAAATAAATTTCCCCTTCATAATCCCTTTTATGGTGAGCAATGCTTTTTTGATTAAAGGCATCCTCGCCCTTAAAAAGCTTTCGGGTAAAGGTAGCCCTGTCTTTAAGGTATTTATCCAAGGCACCTGCTGCACCTTGGGGTGCATTTTCACCTTCACTTATGTAAGCCGTAAAAAGCATGTCCTCAAAAAACAAGCCTATTATTTCGCTCCAGTCCTTAACGTATCCCACCTTTTCACCTCCTAAAAGGAAAAGCTGTCTGCTTCACCTTCCATTGCATACCTCATGGCATCCATCAGATGATTAAACTCGTCCATGGGTCTGTTCACACTTTCTCCCATTTCGTTTTTTGACCAGCTGTAGTTTGAAATCTCCGTTATAAAATTTACGCACAGCGGATGCACTATAATTTCGTACTCACGTATAAGTGCAATCCCGTACCTTACGCTGTCGGGGCCCTTTCTGGCTCTTTGTATCCTCTCTAAGCCAAGGCTTCTGAGGCGGTCAATGCTCTTTGGCTCGGCACTGTCGGCACGGATTTTTTCCTTTGTGTAGCCCATGGCTTCCACCCTTTTGAAAATCTCCTCGTTAGACAGGTTCTTCTCGTACATTTCGTCAAAAACGTAAAGCCTCTTTTCACTATCGTCCCTGACCGCACAAAAAAGTGCCGTAGGGTCGTTCACGTACCCGAAGTCCAGCCCAAAAATTGCCCTTGCCGTGCCCTTTAACACCTCATCTAAGCTAAAGTTTTCCTCGTGCCAGTTGGTGTACACACAGCCCTCGCTTTTACCCCAGTTGCCCAAGCCTGCCACCTTATATCTTTCCGGGTTTTTTATACGCATGCTTTCAAAAAGCTGTCTGTCTGCATCGTCCAGAAACTCGTTGCACATATAATTTGTGGTCATGGCAAGCACGTCGTCACTTTGGGTGTCAAAAAAGCGTTTTTTAAGCCAATGCTTTTCGTTCCATGGGTTAAAGGTTATGGTTATCTGCTTAAATAATCCATCTCCCGTCTCACCACGGATAGATTCGTCCAGCATATCAAAATGAGCCTCGTCCCCAATTTCGTATGCCTCCTCAATCCACATCCAGCACAGAACACCGCAGCTCACGGTAATACTGGTCACCTTCATGGGGTCGTCCAACCCTCTGAAATATATCTTCTGCCCCGTAGGCAGATACACCATCTCCATAGGCGACTGCCTGCAGTGCCAGTAGTCCTTTACACCCAAGGCTTCAATTGCCCACATAAGCTCCTCAAAGCAGGAATTTTTAAGTGTTCTGTAGGTTTTTCTCACAACAAGAAGATTACTGTCGGGGTATTTCATCATGTTATAAATAAACCACAGCGCCGAGGTCTTGCTTTTTTTGCTGGCTCTGGAGCCCTTTACAACACGGTATCTGCCCTTAAAATTCCAAAACCTTCCGTAGCCGCCTCCCACAAGAGCAGGCAAGCACACTCTCTTTACCAAACCTGTCACCTCAGCTATTCCACACTGCCCTCAATAATAACTCCGCCGCCCTGTTCAACTTTTGCTTCTGTATGCTTTAT
>JAFUJG010000113.1 GCA_017468215.1 Clostridia bacterium
GGGTATAGCCCAAAGGGTCTGCTTTTTTGTTTTAACAATTGTTAAGCGACAGCGAAGCCAGCTGCAGGATTTGTTCTTCAAGAGTTCCGTGAATTTTTTCCCACATCTCGGGTGATTTTGTTTTGCCTACAAACATGGCAAAAAGGATGCCTACCTTCACCTGCTCTACTGTTGTGTTATGTTTTTCGGCTACTTTTTCAAATACTGTCATACATATGTTCCTCCTTATATTGTTTGCATAGACAACTGTCAGTTGTTGTATACAGTATAACATAAGGCGGATGTCGAAATCTCGGGAAGGGTGGCGGGAAATGAAGGGAAATTTAAATTATTCAGAAATTTTAGAAGAATGTTGGATAAGGGTTTTCACGACAGCGTTTATCATATCCCTGTCTTTAACGCTGAGAAGCGAAAGGTGGTCAGAAAGCTCGGAAAACTTTACAAGATAGCCCGTATTTAAGACGTTTGTAAGCACTTTGTCGGCAGAGGCATCCAGTGCGTTGAGGATTGTGATAAAAGTTTCAAGAGAGGGGATTTTTTCGCCTCGTTCAATCATGCCGATATAATTTGGGGTGAGATTTGTATTAAGTGCAAGCTCCTCCTGAGTAATTTTTTTAATTTTACGATACTTTTTGATATTTATTCCTATGCTCGATAAATCCATGGCAAAAAACTCCTTTAGTTTGTATTTATAACTATTAGTTATAGTTTAACATAAGCACAGGAAAAGTGCAAGAATAAAATAAAAAAGATACGGAAATGCTATCGGTGAAAGGGCGTGGATTTATGTTTAAACATGAAAAAATTTTATTTCATCCTGTGAGCGTTGAAAGACCTAACCCCATGTATGCGGCAATGCTTCAGGAGCAATTGGGCGGAGGTAACGGCGAGTTAAAGGCGGCAATGCAGTATATGTGCCAGAGCTTCAGAATTAAGGACCCCGAAATCAAGGATTTGTTTTTAGACATTGCGGCAGAGGAGCTGGGACATCTTGAAATGATTGCCCAGACAATCAATATGCTCAATGGGCACGATTTAAATGTGGAAAATGCAACCGTGGGACAGATTCAGGCACATGTACAGACAGGCCTTAACCCCGGACTTGTAAATGCTTCGGGCTATTCCTGGACCGCTGATTATGTTACGGTGACAGGTGATTTATGTGCTGACCTGCTCTCTAATATTGCGTCGGAGCAAAGAGCAAAATGCGTGTATGAGTATCTATACCGTCAGATTGAAGACAAAAAGGTAAGAGAGACAATTGACTTTTTGTTAAACCGTGAGGAGGCACATAACGCCATGTTCCGTGAAGCCTTTAACAAGGTTCAGAATTCGGGCAGTAACCGTGATTTTGGCACAACCAAAGCTGCGAAAATGTATTTTTCCATGTCGGAGCCTGGGGCAAATGCATTTAAGGAAAGTAATTTTGAAGCACCTTCTTTTAAGTAAAAAAGTGCGAGTATAACTCGCACTTTTTATATGTTCTTGAATTTATCAACAAAAGCTTTGGCAGAGGTGTTCCTAAGATAAACATAGTTAAACTCTCCATAGATTTTTTCGTCAAGATAAAAGGTTGTAAGCTCGGAGTCAGAGGTTGCCACTGTTTTGTAGGCAAAGGTTATGGCATCCGTTTGCCTAAGACAGCTTTTTAAAAGCTCGAAGCTGCTGATTTCGGAAACATTTTCAAATTGGTTGATTGAGTAATTCCTGTTTAAAAGAAATCTTTCAAAAATAGCTCGTGTTCCCGAGCCCTTTTCACGGATAAGTATCTTTTGGCCGTAAAGCTCAGAGGGTGAAACCATTTTGCCTGCAAAAGCATGGCTCTTTTTACATATGCCCACAAAATCAACCTTTTTCATGAGAGTGCAGTCATACTTGCTGCGGTCGAAATATCCCTCTACAAGAGCAAAATCAAGTTCGCCGTTGTCAATCATACGAAGAAGGTTTTCGGTATTGTCGATAATAACAGACAAAAGGATGTTGTTGTCGGCCAAAAGGTGGGATATCTTTTGTGCAATTTCATAATTGCCTATTGTTTTTGTGGCACCTATCCTCATTGTAATAGGCTTATCCCTTTTCAGCAGATTACGTAGATTGATTTCGTTATACAGGGCGGAGCGAGCACAGGATAGGAGTTTTTCTGCATCCTGAGTTCGACTGAGCTTACGTTTGTCGTAGTTAAAAAGCTTACAGCCGTATTCTTGCTCCAAAAACTGTATATGCTGTGTTACAGCAGGCTGTGTCATGGAGAGATTTTCTGCCGTTTTACGGTAGTTCATTGTTTCGCAAAGATTTATAAAAGTATAGATACGGTTGTCGAGCATATGTGCCTCCTGATAAGAATTAGTTATTAATATATAAGTAATGATAATTTGATTTTATCATATATTGTGGTAAAATCAATACAGAATTACAAAAAAAGGAATGACTTTAATGAAAGCTGTACTTAATATTATTCCGGGCTTTGCGGCGGCAGTATTGCTTGCTGTAGCTGCAAGGTTTATTGAAAGTGTTTTACCCATACATATGATAGGTGCATCTGTTACTGCACTTTTACTTGGCATGTTGATAAATCACTTCTGGCAACCTGCACTCTTAAAAAGCGGATTGAAGTTTACAAGTAAAAAGGTGCTGAGGATAGCGATTATTCTTTTGGGTGCATCCTTAAGTGTAAAGGTAATACTTGATGTAGGAAAATTATCCATCATGGTTATGGTGTTTACTTTGTTAACCTGCTTTGGAGGCGGCTACCTCGTTGGCAAGGCATTGGGGCTTAACTGGAAAATGTCGAACCTTATAAGTGCAGGCACAGGTATTTGCGGCGGCAGTGCCATAGCAGCGATTGCCCCTGTTATTGATGCAGAGGATACCGATATTGCATATGCCATGAGTGCAACATTCATTTTCGACATGGCAATGATTGTGCTTTTTCCTCTTATGGGTCAGGCATTAAACCTGAGCGATATGGCATACGGTTTGTGGGCTGGTACTGCTGTTAACGATACCTCCAGCGTGGTGGCTGCAGGCTATGCTTACAGCGAGGCTGCCGGAGATTTTGCAACCATGGTAAAGCTCACAAGAACATTGTCGATTATTCCCACGGTGCTGATATTTGCACTTATAAATGCGAGAATAAAGCGCAAGGAAAGTATTCATGAAAAGAAAAAAATAAACGTGCTCTCGCTGTTTCCGTGGTTTATAATGGGATTTGTTTTTCTGGCAATTGTAAACAGTATTGGTCTCATCCCTGAAAATGTATCTGCTATATGTAAAGACACAAGTAAGTTCCTTATGGTTACGGCCTTGGCGGCTATTGGTCTTTCCACAAGCTTTAAGGATGTGAAAAAGGCGGGCGTAAATCCGATGCTGCACGGATTTATTATTTCGGCACTGGTTGTAGTTGTGGCAATTGGTGTAGAATGGTGTATGGGATTGGTATAAAATAAAAAGGACACGAAAGTGTCCTTTTTATTTTGCCAAATCGTTTATATAGCCTCCTGCACCTATAACGTCCTTAAAATGGGCATCCTCCTCGACGGCTTTTGCAAGTGCACCTTTGCCGAAGGTTTCCTCAAGATAGGTATTATAACAAGCTATGCAGTAGGAGACGGTTATTTTTTCTTTCAGAACCTTTTTATTAATGTGGTCTATTTTATAAAGATATGCGTCCTCACTGCCGCATTCGCTACAGACGGTGTTACTTTTTTTGAGTATGCAACCGGAAAGTGTAAGTAGTAACACAAACGTAAGAGCAAAGGATAAAATACGCTTCATCCTTTGACTCCTTCTTTCTGATATGCCATACGCTCGTCACCGTTTTCAA
>JAFUJG010000114.1 GCA_017468215.1 Clostridia bacterium
ATGATAAGAGGAACAACAGTAAAGACTACCATCCATACATAATACGGCACTGCGATAGCTTTTGATTTCATTGTTTTACCTCTTTTCCGTATAAAAATTTAAAGAAACGGAAAAGAACTATTCACGTAACTTGTGCATGATGTGAATGTCGTTGGGCTGAAGTGTCATGCCAATGCGGGCACCAACAGGCTGGCTTGCAGTGGAGTGTATTTTCCAAAGGTAGTTGTCTGTCTGGACAAGAATCTCGAAATGAACACCCTTGAAAATAACATCCTTAACTGTTCCCACAATTGCTTCGGGGCAGGGTGCAACCACCTTTATATCCTCTGGGCGGATAACAACGTCAACAAGCTGGTCAACACCAAAGCCTGCGTCTTCACATTCAAAGGTAACGCCGCCAATTTCCACAAAGTAATCAGCATGCATTATACCGTCTATAATATTGCTTTCGCCGATGAAGTCAGCAACGAAAGCATTTACAGGTTCATTGTATATATCCTGGGGAGTACCAATCTGCTGAATTTCGCCGTGGTTCATAACGACAACGGTATCGCTCATGGTGAGGGCTTCCTCCTGGTCATGTGTAACGTAAATGAAGGTAATGCCCGAGCTTTTATGAATTTTCTTAAGCTCAATCTGCATTTCTTTGCGAAGCTTTAAGTCAAGTGCGCCCAAGGGCTCGTCCAATAAGAGAACACGAGGCTTATTTACAAGAGCACGTGCAATGCCGACTCTCTGCTGCTGACCGCCTGAAAGTGAGTTGATAGAACGGTTTTCGTAACCGGAAAGGTTAACAAGCTTGAGCATCTGGGTAACATTTTCTTTGATTTCGTTTTCCTTCATTTTCTTTAATCTTAAACCAAAGGCTACGTTTTCGTACACATTAAGGTGGGGGAAAAGAGCATATTTCTGGAAAACAGTGTTGATGTTGCGCTTATAAGCGGGCAAATCATTAATCTTTTTTCCATCAAAATAAAGCTCTCCGCTGTTCATTTGCAGAAAGCCTCCGATAATCCTTAATGTAGTTGTTTTTCCACAACCCGAAGGTCCAAGTAAAGTAACAAACTGCTTGTCAACGATGTCGAGATTTATTCCTTTCAGAATAGTGTCACCGTCATAGTCGACAACTGCATTTCTTAAGCTAATAATATTTTCCAACCGTTTGCTCCGTCATATTGAAATTTCAATTAATTTTCGTATGGGAATATCCCCCCATACAGCAGAAACACATACTTAAAACGACACAAGAAAGTATGTAAATCGATTATACAATATACTTTTATGAAATACAATAGTTTTTTTAGTTTTTTGTCGATAATATTTTAGTGGTGAACAGGGGAACAAAATTTAGAGAATTTGTACAATAAACTATTGCACGATTGGAGTTATTTTGTTATAATTACTATATATTTTTATAGTTAGGAGTGGCAATATGAAAAGAGTTATAAGTATTATGCTCAGCTTAGCACTTATTTTATCGGTTGTGGGTGCAATACCCTTTACTGCAAGTGCGGCAAGCATGAGCGATGCGGACTTTTTTGGTAAGTTCGACCTTACATATTCCGGCATGGAAGATGTAAAAAAAGCTGTTGACAGCGGCGATTATGCTACAGCAAAAAAAGAGCTGATTGCATATTTGTCAGCAAGAAAAGCAAACGGTGATGCTGCAGCATTCCCGATTGCAGCAGACGATGAAAACTACGGACAGGCGGTTCTGCCTTTGGATAACATCCTCACAGGTCCGTATGAGTTTGACGTATGGCTTAACCGCTTTACCGTTACAGGTAAGGAATACACTCTTTACGAGGTTGACCTCACAAAGAAAACAAGCCAGGAATTGAACAATCAGGCTATTTCCGTAATGCTTTTTGAAAGACAGAAGCAGGCTTTCCCTGTAATTGTTGCAAGTAAGGAATATACCGATTACGAGCCTGTTTTAGTTGTGGAAACAGCAGAAGGCAACACATATGAAATCATGGCTAACCATGATACATACGTAAATAGTGGTGCAACAACTACTACATACGGCACAGCAACAGAGCTTTATGTTAAGGAACAAAGTGATTCTGCATCATCTCCCTTTGGCAGCCAGACAAGAAGAACATATATCAATTTCCCTCTTGATGAAGCTGCTAATCAGACAGTAACAAAGGCTACAATGAAGCTTTACGCAAAATTGGCAAGCGATGCAACTGTTGACTCTCTTGATGTTCACGTAATAAGCGTGGGCGATACTATGTGGGACGAAAATAAGCTTACATGGTCAACAATCGGCGGTAACATTTATTCTTACCAGGATGCTGATGTTCCTACCTGGCAGCAGCCTTCCGGTGCTGACGGCGAATATCAGAACGTTACAACACGTTTCTGGTTTGCACGCAGTATGGCTTACGAATACCTTACATATCTTGAAGACCCCGAAGCCTATGCGATAGAACATCCTCTTTATCCGGATGGTTCAGTTTTCGGCGAAAAGCTTATTGATTTGATGGATGCTTTTGCAACTCAGAAGAACTATGGCTTTAACCGTACATTGGAGACAGGTGAGAGATTAAACAGATGGGTTGACGTTTTAGACGCACTTATCGATACACCTGCTGTAAAGAATAATCCCGATAAGGTTTGCAACATTATTTCCTTTATGTGGGGCGACTGTAACTATCTTGCAGGCTTAGATATTGCAAACGGTAGCTATTGGTGGAGCAATTGGAGAATTGTTGCAAATGCAGGCTTTTATAAGGGCAACGAATATTTCCCCGAATGGAAGAACTATTCCACATGGAGAGACAAGGTTGACTATAACGTTAATTATACACTCGACCTTCTCTTTATGGATGATATGAGCTTTGCTGAAGCAGGTCCAGCCTATGCAGTATGGTGTGTTGAACTTTTCGGCGACTGTATGAGAATGGCTGAACTGAACGGCAGACCTATGGACAAAACTTTTACAGAAAAGCTTCGTTATGCGGCACGTTTTGCGTTGGAAAGCATTTATCCCGACGGTTTTGACACAAACATCGGTGACTCCAACTACAAGGACAGAATGAGTGTATTTGCTGATTTGGCTGATTTCTACGGTAACGACTCTATTCTTAATGCTTTTGTAAACGGTACAGATAATGATGACCCCGAGTACTACTCCAGCATTTACGAAAATTCCAATACAATGCTTATGCGTAACAGCTGGGACCCCAACGAGGCAGTTTATCTCCAGTTCAATAACAATCCCTTTGACGGTCATGCACATCCCGATAGTAACGCAGTTGTTATGTATGCATACGGCAAACCTCTCTTGGTAGACAGTGGCCGTTACAGCTATTCAAGCTTTAACACAATTTATAACGACTTAAGATATGCATCTGCTCACAACACAATCGAAGCAGTTGGCGTATCAATGTCAAGTCATTCCGGTGCAGCTAAGCCTTTGGAATACGCTGTTACTAACGATGCGTTTGACTTTGCAACAACAAGCCAAACAGGTTATTCCGGCACAACACATACAAGAAACGTGCTCTTTATTAAGGACGGTTATTCCATAGTTACTGACTATGTAACAGGCAGTGCAAGCCGTGAATACCGCCAGAACTGGCATTTCATGCCCTCCTCCAATGCGGAAATGAACGGCAATACAGCTACAACAAACTTCTATAACGAAGCAAATATTACAATTGCAAATGCAGGCAGTACAACTGCTGTTATCCGTGATGGCTTCCATAGTGCAGACTATGGTCTGGTTGCAGCAAGCAAGTATGCGTCTTACTCAAAGACAGGTACAGACGTTAAGTTCGACACAGTGCTTTACCCCACAAAAGCAGGTGAGAGCGTAGACGTAGTTGTTACAGACCTTGCTGAAGGAGATAATACAAAGGCGGCATTGGAAGTAGCAATTGATGGTGATACAAGCTACTATTATGTAAAGAATACGGATGCTGCAGACGGTGTGTTCGGCAACTATGAAACAGATGCTAAGATGGCTTATGTTTCCGACAATTATGTAGCAGTTGTAGGTGGTTCAACAATTTCCGATATTATTGTAAGCAACAATAATATCACGTCTATGGCTGTAACATACGATGGCAGTATTATCAGAATTGATGGTGACAACCTTGTACCCTGTACTGATAAAGAAAATGCAATTGCTATTTTGACAGAAGGCGCTGTAACAGAAGTGTTTGTTAACGGCGAAAAAGTTGAAGACCCTTATATGCAGGGTGGCTATATTTACGCTGTAAGAAGTACAGATATTTCCGGTAGCGGTGATGTTAACATTAACGGCAAGGAATATAAAATCGTTGGTGAAAACCTCGTTACAGGCGGTTTGGATTCTCTTACAAATGCAACAGGCGGAAACCTTCTTTCCAACTGGCAGAAGGTTACAAATGCCAATTACTCTGAAAGCGGAGAATCTGTTCGTACCACAACCCTTGGCGGCGGTAACACAATTCGTGCAATGAGAACTTTCTTCCCCATTGAAGGCGGAAAGAGCTATCTTGTAAGAAACTCTATCTATAATAATACTGGCTCGGCGACAGTGAGCCACTCCAATGCAGGCATGAGTGCAATTATTGCAACAGGTGCTCCTGTATACAGCTCATTTGACAATCTTACAATGTACAGCCATGTTGAATACGGCGGTTTCAACTCCTGGAGTAATGAAACAGGTCCTATCTACGTAGGCTCAAAACCCGGCAGAACTGACTATGTTACACAGCCCGGTCTTAATAAGATTGAAGTTGTTATCAACGCTCCTGAGGCTGCTGAAAACATTATGATTTCCTATGGTGCTTGGGGCTCTACAGAGCTTTACTTCGGCGATTTTGAAATTTATGAGCTCGAAGAAATC
>JAFUJG010000115.1 GCA_017468215.1 Clostridia bacterium
ATTGCAGTAAGCATTGCTTTTTTTGAGTTTAAGAAAAACGGCTATAAAACCGACGATTTAGCCGATTTTGTGCTGTTTGCAATCCCACTGGGGATTTTAGGTGCAAGATTATATTATGTTATTTTTAACTGGGGAGAATACAAGGATAACATAGCTGAGGTTTTTGCCATATGGCACGGAGGCCTGGCAATATACGGAGGCGTTATAATAGGAGTTATTGTTGCAATTATCTTTACAAAAATAAAGAAAATTCCCTTTTTCTGGTTTGCAGATATTGGTACAATAGGTCTTTTTATTGCACAGTCCTTGGGCAGATGGGGCAATTTTGTAAATGCTGAGGCTTTTGGCGGGCTCACTAATCTTCCTTGGGCTATGATTGTAGACGGTCCGGGAGTAAAGCCTTATTCACCCTACGGTCCCTGTCATCCCACCTTTTTGTACGAATCCTTGTGGAATTTTGCAGGCTTTTTAATTGCTTATTTTATTATATATCGCTTTGCAAAAAAAGACGGCTTCTGCTTTTGCTATTACCTTGTATGGTACGGGGTCGGAAGATACTTTATCGAAGGGTTAAGAGAAGACAGCTTATGGCTTATTAAGGATGTTATTAAGGTAAGCAGGGTGGTTGCAGTTGTAAGCGTAATTTGCGGATTAATTGCATTTTTTTACATTGCAAAATGCAAAAACAACCAAAAAAAGTGCGAAATTGAACAGTAATGTTACAATTTGATGAAATTTATGTTGTGATACTGCAACAAAACTTGACGCAAATGTTTTGTTATGCTAAAATTGCAGTATGATTTCCTGGGGATTTCTGTCTCCCCGGGCAACTAAATAACTAAGGAGGCAAAATAATATGAAGACTAAGAGATTATTGTCTTTAATATTGGCAGTAGCTATGCTGTTGTCAGTGGCATCTATGTCCGCTGTATCTGCGGAAACAGAAAGCCTTACTCTTACAGATATTGACCCTTCCGTGGTTGGCGAAACTGTAAGTAAATCAGTTGAAAGACTTGTTTCCATGGGTATTATCAACGGTTATCCCGATGGAACATTCAAGCCTAACAATTCTATCACAAGAGCAGAGTTCTGCGTTGTAATGGTTAAGTTTGAAGGCATGCAGGATTATATCAATCCCGATGCACTTACAGGCTTTGAAGACCTTGACACAGACGCAAATTATGCATGGGCACGTCCCTACGTTGCAATGGCTGTACAGAGAGGCATCATCAACGGTTTTGAGGACAAGACATTCCGTGCAGCAGAACCCGTTACTTATGAACAGGCTATTAAGATGATTGTTTGCTCACTCGGTTACGGTAAGCAGGCTGAAGGCCCCACAATCCCCGGTGACTGGTCCAGCGGTTATGTGGCTCAGGCTATGAGACTCCGTGTTACAACAGGCACAACATCTCATATCACAACAAAGACACAGCCCACAACAAGAGGCGTTGTAGCAGTTCTTGTAAACAATGCACTTGATGTTGATAAGGCTGATATCGAAACACCCGAAGGCGACCAGCTTCTTCCCGGCGGAACACAGGGTTCAAACCTTCAGTTTGAAGATGTTAAGGGTATCGTAACAGGTACATTTATCACTGAGCTTGAAAACGGTGACAGCTCTGTTCCCAGAAATCACATCATGATTGACGAGGATATTTACGAAATCGGCTTCTCCACAGATCCTAACGAATTCCTCGGCTGTGAGGTTAACGCTGTTATAAACAACGACAACGACGGTGATTATCCCATCGCTGTAAGCCTCTCCAAGACAAGCAGAACAAGCGTTGTTCAGATTGATGCTGATCTTGTAGGCACATATGAAGACGGTATTCTTGAATACCAGACATCCAGAAACGGAAACCACAAGGAAGCTAAGATTGACGAAGACTACATTACAATATTCAACAACAAGGCATACAATTATGATATTTCTGACCTTGATGGTGACCTTGAAAACGGTAACGTTGTTCTTGTTGATAACAATGGCGACAAGAAGTACGATGTTGTCAGAATCAACTCTTACGAAGTTTTCGTTGTAGCATCCAAGAACTCATCCAGCCAGAAGATTACATTCATGTACGATGCTGAATACGAAGGTGAATCTACAATCACATTCCCCAGCGAATCTACATCTGTAATTTTCTCGCTTACAAGAAACGGCAAGGAAATTAAGTTCAGCGATATTTCCAAGTGGGATGTTCTTAACATAAAGAGATCTCCTGCAGATGCCGATGGTAAAGAATATTACGAAGTAGTCGTAACACGTGAAACTGTTTCCGGTACTATTACAGAACGTGACAGCGACGATGAAAATGCTATCGTAATCGGTTCTGATGAATATTATATTTCTGATGAATTTATGGAATATGACGGCGATGATAAGCCTGCACTTGCAGTAGGCGATTATACACAGGTTTATCTCGATGCTTCCGGTAAGATTGTTGCTGCTGCAGAAGCAAACAACAAGATGTCTTCTGAAAAGTATGCATACCTTGTTGCACTCAGACAGGATTCCAGCGACAGCGATTATGACCTTGAATTTAAGTTCTATACTACAGATGGTAAGTTTATCCAGATAGGTGCAGCATCCAAGATTACAATTGACAACACAAAGTATAAGGCACTTGACGAGGATATTCTTGAGTACCTCAGCACTTCTGCAGATGCAGCTAATGCAAACTACAGCGATGCTGAAAATGTAGGCTATCGTCAGCCCATCATTTACCAGACAAATACAGAAGGTCTTGTTTCCACAATTTACACTGTTCTCAGTGAAGACAACGAAGACATCTCTATGGTTATGGAAGATGAAAACGGCGACCCCTATTATGCAGAATATGAAGAAAGAACATACAAGTCTTCTTCCAAGAGCTTTGGCGATGGTGACTTTAAGGTTTCCTCCTCTACAGATATCGTGTTTATTCCCGATAACAGAGGCGATACAGACGACTACCTTACTTTCTCCTCTTACTCTAAGGCATTTGCTAACGGCAGAAAGTATCATGTAGAAGCTTTTGGTCTTACATCAAGCGGCACAGCAGCACTTGTTCTTATCTATAGCCAGAACGACTCCAGAATTTATACAAGTTCTTCTCCCTGGATGATTGTTGCATCCAAGAGCGAAACAAAGGACGGCACTGTAATCAAGGGTTATGCAGGTACAAGCTACACCTTGAAGACCGTAAAGGTTTCCGAGGATGAAGGTCCTTCCGTAAGTGCTATCGGCAAGGGTGATATTATCAGATATATCCTTGACAACAATAACGAGCTTGTTGACTACCAGGTTTGGTTTGATGCAAGCGAGCCCGGACAGTTAGAACCCGTGAATGACATTGACGAAGTATATACACAGGATACTGAGGATATGGGTAAGCGTATTATGGAAATCCATTCCACAAGCACAGACCCCAGAGCTAATTACCCCTCTGCAACATTCCGTCTCCAGTACGGTACAGTAACAGACATTATCCTTAATAACGGTGAAGATGACGAAATCGACGAAGAAACAATTGATGTATCTCCTGTTATTGTAGAAGACGGATTGGAAATGGATGCCTTTGGTGATAACGGTACAGTATCCAAGACAATCAGTTCTTCCGTAAAGGTATTCTACTATGACCGTGGCGGCAGAAACAGTGATGTTGTTACTGAAGCTGACCTTTCCGAAATTCTTCCTTATGATGAATACGGCGACGATGCTACAAGAGTAATTATATACACAGCATCCGGTACACTCAGAATGATTTATATCATCGCTGAATAAAAAAGTTTTAAAGGGCACTCGAAAAGGCGGTCTCACATAGGGATTAATACGCTCCAAATCGGATATTTTTCCGCCATAGTGCGTCAAAAAACTGCGGTAGGCGTCAGCCTTACCGCAGTTTCTTTTCTTCTCTGACGAAAAAATCTCTCGATTTGGATTGCAACGCAGTTTTGAACTACAGATTTTTTCTTATAGGAATGTTTAAAGAGCGCAGGAATACTTGACGTATTTCAAGCTCTTTAACTTTGCTGTGGGGAAAAAGATGTGTTCAAAACCGTATTAATCCCTGTGTGAGACCGCCTAAGCGCCTTTTTGTCTTGAAAAAAGAAATGTATAGTGATAAAATATGCCTTAAGGCGGTGACAGAATATGAATATAAAAAAAATCGGAAATCAGCTTAAATCATTGGCAGTTTTCAGATGTTTATTAAATGATGATATGATAAAAGCGTTCATAAGGCTTTGTGATGAAGAAAGCAGCAAAGCTTTAGGCGAATTTGCCCAAAGCCTCTATTGCATGGGAGATAATATTTCAGCTGCATTTCTCCACAAGGTACTTTTGTCGGAAAATCTTATGAGTGTAAAGTGTGCAAGTGACAGTGAAATATCATCTGTTATAAAGCAAAGAGCAAAGGCAGAGCTTGAGATAATAAAAACAGCGGCGGAGCTTGAAAGCGAAATGTTCGGATACCCTAATCTGTGGATAACACAAAGCCTAGATTTTGAAAAAGCCTTTGAAGAAAGGCTTAAAAATATCAAACAAACAGGCTACGGAGTTTTTGCAGAGAATATAATGTTTACCTTAGAAAACGGCGAAATTATACCTGCAATTTTCAAGGATGACACAACGGTTGACTCCTTAAAAGGTTACGAGAGACAGAGAATGCAGATTGAAAACAATATTAAAGCACTTATCAAGGGTAAGGTTGCGGCAAATATGCTCCTTTACGGCGATAGTGGTACGGGAAAAAGTGCAACAGTTAAAGCATTGGCTAATTTTTATGCCGAGCAGGGCGTAAGGCTGATTGAAATTAAAAAGAGCCAGATAAGTGAAATTCCGTATATTATGGGTAAGGTAAGCAGTAATCCTTTAAAATTTATACTGTTTCTGGACGATTTAACCTTTGACCCTAACGACGATGCCTTTGGCAGCATGAAAGCCGTGCTGGAGGGCAGTGTTGCCGCAAGGGCGAAAAATACTTGTATTTGTGTAACAAGTAACCGCCGCCATCTTGTAAAGGAAAGTGCAAAGGACCGTGAGATGGGGGATTTACACGTAAGAGACACCATGGAGGAAATTGGTGCACTTACACAAAGATTCGGGCTGAGCGTTGTTTATGAAAAACCCGACAGGCTTTCGTACATAAAGGTGCTGGAGGAGATTGCAGCTGACCATAACATTGAAATCGGCGAGGCTGAGATTAAAGAAGCCGAGGCTTATGCTATCAGTAAGGGCGGTAGAAGCTGCCGAGTTGCAAAGCAGTACGTTGAAGAATTAATAAGAAGAATGGACTAAAAAGAATACACCGCCTAAATATGGGTATAATTAAATCTGGAGGCGATAGTGTGAAATATATTTGCAGTGTTTGCGGATGGGTTTATAACGAGGATGAACAGGAAATAAAATGGGAAAACCTTCCCAACAGCTTCAAGTGCCCGCTTTGCAATGTAGGAAAAAATAAGTTTGAAAAAACCGAGTAACTTTTGTTACTCGGTTTTTAATGCTTTTAAAGCCTTTTTATATGTATCGGGCATAATGCAGTATTCGGGATTTTTGTTCTCAAGCTCATTGAGCAGAAGTTCTGCATCTATCCATTTTAATGCCGAAATTTCCTCTTTCTGAAAGGTGAAAGCCTCTGTAGGCTTGTCGCAGTAGAGGAGATAAACCTTGTTATACTCACAATCTTTAAAGGTTTTTGAATAAAATACATTAATTTTTTCTACCCGCTGGTCGAAAGCATGAACAAGGCTGTTAAAGCTTACTTCAATGCCCAGTTCTTCACTGAGCTCCTTTAATGCGGTGGTTTCAAAATTATCTCCGGAAGAAACATGCCCTGCACAGGAGGTATCCCAGCAGGAGGGGAAGCTGTCCTTATCATCAGCTCTTTTTTGCAAAAGAATTTCGCACCGTCCGTCTTTTATGCGGTATACATAAATATGCACAGCTGCATGCAGTATACCCTTTTCGTGAGCAACGCTGCGTTCAATTTTCTCCCCTGTGGGAATGCCGTTTTCGTTATATATGTCAAAGTATTCCATAAATCCTCCAAAAACAAAGAGGGCATTTGCCCTCTTTGTTAATTGATTAGTTTGTGGGTGTTATTGTCCAGTTCTGATTATAAGAAGAATTCTGATAGTCCTGAACAAGCATGTTGTTGCTGTTGATAGTAAGGTAAAGACCTGAATGAACACTCTTTATGAGATATGTGCCATTGCTCTGCTTTTCGAGAATCCATCTCTGGTTGGGGTCTGTACCTGCATACCATGTGATGATGGGGTCTCCGGGTGTAAGGGACTGGCCGCTAACATCAAGATTCATGCCTGTTGCAAGGTTTGTGATGAAATATTCACCGTTACCTGCATCTGTAAGTGTCCATTTCTGGTTGTTGGGAATGTCACCTGTTGTAACGATTAAGCCGTTGTTGTCTGTAAGCTTAAGGTCGCCGATTGAAATCATACGGTAAGCGCCGCTCTGAGGAAGGTCAACATTTGCAGGAGCAGCTGTTTCCTTGATTTCCCAAAGCTGGATAGGCTGTCTTGTAAGAGTAGACTGAATTGTGTTAGTGGCAGTTGCCTGAACAGGAAGCCCGGAAGATGCAGAGAAGATAAGAGTACCGCCTTCAACATCCTTAATTGTAAACATCTGGTTTTCAGCACCGGTTGAATCCCATGTGATGATTTCGCCGCCGGCTTCTACACTGTGACCGGAAACGTCAAAGTTCTGTCCGTTAGAAATAGACTGAACAAAGAAGTAACCGTCTGTAGGTGCGGGTACAAAACGGAAAATCTGACTTACTTCGCCTTCCTTGTATGCTGTATGTTCAAGAGTATAGTGGTCTGTAGCGGTTAACGCTTTGCCGGTTTCCTTGTTGATAAATACATAATATTTGTCCTTGCTGATAACTGTTGCAACAACTTCGGGTGCTTTCTTAGTTGTAAGAGTAACAGTTTTTGTTTCTCCGTCCCATGTTACCTCTTTGTCAAAAGCTTCGCCGATTGCACGAACGGGAAGGTATGTTGTGCCGTCTTTTAAGATGGGGTTAACTACATTGCCGTTGGCATCCTTTGCAATAAATCTGCCGCCGCCGATGAAGATGTTAATAACATCTGTCTTCTTTGCAAGAACGCTTACACCGTTAATGAAAACGCTCTTTGTTTCGTCATCCCACTGAACGTCGAGGTTAAGTGCGTTTGCAATTGCACGAACAGGAAGATATGTTGTACCGTCGATTAAGAGCGGGGGTACTTCTTCGCCTGCTGCGTTTCTGCAGTCGATAACTTCGCCGTCGAGAATAACTGTTACGTTATCATCTGCCATAACAGGTGTAGCGGCAAGAGCCATAATAAGAACCAGTAAGAGTGCCAAAAGTTTTTTCATGATGATTTCCTCCTAAGATGTTTTTTTATATAACAGAAACTTTCCAGTTCTGTTTGTAGACTTGATTTAATTCGGCATGAACAATTTTGCCGTCCTCTGCTACGGAAAGATACAACCCCGAGTGAACACTTTTTATAAGGTAAGTTCCGTCATCAGTCCTTTCAAAAGTCCATCTCTGGTTAGCATCAGAGCTTGCTTTGTAGGTGATAATCGGGTCGCCTGAGGTTTTTGAATTATTTGCAACGTCAAGGCTCTTTCCTGTAGATTTATTTGTTATAGTATATTCACCGTCTTCGTTGGGTGTAAGTGACCAGCACTCTGCGTCGAAAGCATCGTTAACGTAACCGTAAAAT
>JAFUJG010000116.1 GCA_017468215.1 Clostridia bacterium
ATATTTTTACAACAATGAGCGTATTCAACTAAAAACAAAACTGACACCGCTTGAAAAACGATGTCAGTATGTTTCTTAATTTAATTTTTCTATCATAGAACTCTTTTTTTGTACTGTCTGCACAAATTGGGGCAGTTCATTGTGACATGCTCTTTTTGTGTTAAATGTTATATAATTCACGTACAGAGATGGGGTCAAGATACCAGACTCCGTCTTTTTCTTTTAAGAAAACTTCAAATTCTTCCTCAATTTTTTCGTCGCCCTCATAAGTGATAACCGTCACGTAAGCTTTAGCAGCCTTTTCGTTTTCATCGCTACTCTCCACATAAACAAGTGAATCAATGGTATAGGTTACATCGTAATCTGCATACCGTGCTTTAAGCTTTTTTTGTATAGCATTAAAATCAGTGTTTATCTGTGCTGTGGACTTGCCTGCCGTAAAGGCATTGTAGTCGGCTATGTGCAGAAGATTTAATATCTTTTTTGGTGTGCCACCGATGAAGTTATCAAAATAGCTTGAAACAATCTTTGTTATCTGTGTTGCATCGTCCTTTTCACCTACACCTGCTGAAATCGGGGCCTCGTTGTTTGCCGTTGCTTTATCCGGGTAGGGAAGCTTAGGAAAGGAAAAATTGTCCGGATATTCCAACCTGGCATCAAAGGCAATTGTTTCATCAAGCTCTACCGAATTATAGGTAACCTTAGCATAAAGATGTACGCTTGTATGGGTGATATAGCCGCCCTTTGTGTCGATGTATATATATATTGAAGAAAAGGTTGCAGGAGTGTTCTGCTCAAACAGGTCCTTCTGCAAATCAAGCTTTAGTAAAAAAGTCTCGGGAGAAACCACCAAAAAATATTTTCCGTTCCCCAGATACGAAACATTGCCCGTATAATCTGCAGGAAGGAACATGGACAAGCTAAAGCCTACAGGCGAATACATTTCTTTGCTTGTTGTATTTATGTGTGAAAAAACCTCATTATTATGCGACAGCGTACCGTCAAAGGTCACAAGAGCGTTTATATCCGACCTTGCAGCCGTGGTATCAACCGCACTCTTTAAATAGGAAATAACTGCGTCCGAAGGGGGAGTAGTGAGGGTTGCTGTCTGCGAAATGTTATCCCAGTAGATGTTTTTACCGAAAAGTGAGCCAATCCCTCTTATGGGCAGATACGTAGTGCCCTCGTGGAGAATTGGGTGCACGGCTTTCCCTTGAGCATCGTAGCAGATAAACTGCTCGCCGTTATAAAAAATATTGATTTCGTCATTTAACACAGGATTTCCGCCCACCTTACCTAAATGAACGGTTTTTGTTTCCTGGTCCCAGGAAATGGGCACATCAAAGGCACTTGCAACCCCACGCACGGGAACATAGGTAGTGCCTTCAAATACAAAGGGCTCTACAACAGTACCGTTTGTGTTGTAACAAACCAGCTTTTCGCCGTCTATTACCACGTTGCATGCCGCTTGTGAAACAATCGGCAAAAGCATGAAGATAAATGTTACAAAAATAATCTTAAAGAAATTTTTCATAAATTTTACTCCGATGTTAATAATTTTTAATGTACATGCATATATTATCAATAGGTGAAAAAAACACAAATTCGACGGATTTTTATTGCATATATCATATTATAGCATAAAAAAGTGCACAATGCAATTGCTAAAAAAGGGGTAAAACCCCTTTTATGGGCAACCAAAAGGCACTGAAAAATGTTAAAAAATTAAACAATTGTTACAAAATTATCACAAAATTGCGAAAAAGTCTTGACAAACGTAAGGAAAATGCATATAATGCGTATTGCAGTCAAAGTCGACCATTGCGAGGAACTAAAAGGTTCGGCAGCTAAATCAAGGTGAACGCAGGCAAAATACACATGCGTGAGCCGGAAATGAGGTTAGATTATGAAAGGTATTATGATAAAGAGTGCAGCAGCTAAAAGAAAGCTTGCAGCAGTTGTGCTTTGTGCACTTATGCTTGTAAACATCTTTTCTGCCGCTGTAGAGGATAATCCTGCAATTATTTCACTTTCCTATGACGGTGTGGAGTACACATATGCAACACACGCAGGCACAATTGAGGAATTCCTCACTATTGAAGGTATCCAAGTAAAGGACAATGACTACATGAGCCACGAAAGAACAGCAGCTATTGAAGACGGTATGCGTATTACCGTTAGCGTGGCAAAGTATGTTACAGTAAACGACGAAGGCACAACTTACGGTGCTATTACTTATCAGACAACAGTAGCAGGTGTACTTGAGGAGTATGCAATTCCCCTCGAGGGCAATGACAGCTCTTATCCCGCAGCGGATGAGAGAGTTTATGACGGCATTGAAATTACAGTTTCCAGAGCAAAGCTGGTTACATTTACAAACGATGGCGGAACACTTCAGTATTATTCCTACAGCAAAACAGTAGGAGAGTTCCTTGACGAAATGGGCTTTGTATGCGAAAATGACGAGAAGGTTGTTCCCACATCTGACAGTCCTCTTTTAGACGGCATGACAGTTGCTATCAAAAGCAAGGTTGAAGCAATGTCCACAATGGATTTTGGTTTAGACCTTTCTCAGGCAAAGAGAGTTATTACATGCGAAGCAACAGCTTATACATCTGCAGCCGATGAATGCGGTAAATCCGACGGTATTACAGCCTCCGGTATGATGTTCAGAGTTGGTGTTGTAGCAGTTGACCGTAGCCAGATTCCTTTAGGAACAAAGCTTTATATCGAATCATTGGATGGCAAGTATGTATACGGCTATTGTATCGCAGCTGATACAGGCGGTGCAATTAAGGGTAACAAGGTTGACCTTGCAATGAACACAAAGGCCGAATGCTTCCAGTTCGGCAGAAGAAGTGTAAGAGTTTACATTTTCTAAGAAAATAAAAGTCTCGGATTATTCCGAGACTTTTTCTTTACTTTTCCGTCTTTTGCGGTTAAAATATTGTTATAATACTGAGAGGAAGATAGTATGCTTGATTTAACAAATATCGAGGTAATAAAATACCTGTGTAATAAATACGGATTTAAGTTTTCTCACGATATGGGTCAGAACTTTTTAACCGACAGCAGTGTTATCGATGTTATGAGTGCAACTGCAGCAGAGGGCGTTGACGGTGTTATCGAAATTGGCCCCGGCTTTGGCTGCCTTACAGCGGCATTGGGGCAGAGAGCGAGGAAGGTTG
>JAFUJG010000117.1 GCA_017468215.1 Clostridia bacterium
CAACGTCAACTTCCATTGTGCCGTCGCTTGTTGTTGCGGTTAATGTTGTGGGAAGAACAGGCAGGTTATCACCGATAACTGTTGCACTAACTGTTTCGATGGACTGAATGTTACTTTCTGTATAAGTGATTGTAACTGTGGCTGCGCCTGCTACGGTGTAGCTTGCAGCGTTTGTGGAGTCCTTAGTATAAACACTGCCCGAGTATGTTATAGTTTCGGGAACAAGTGTTGTGTCGGTTAAATCAATTACATCGCCTGCAAAGCCGCTTACTGTCTGAGCTGTTGCAATTTCAGTTGTTCCACTCATAAACTTGATTGTTGTAGCAACTCTGTCACTTTCAGCACTTGTAACCTCATAAAGACCAAAGTTACCTATTGTGTTGTAAACCCCTGCATCAGTCTTAAGCCAACGGAAGTTAATCTGTACATATTCCTTTTCGGCAGTAAATACAAAGTAGTTTGTGCCCTCTTTGCCTGTACCGATTACTGTGCCGTCATTTGTAGCAGAAATATCATTCTTCTGTGATACAACATGGTACTGGTTTTCAACATCGGAGGTATATGTGAACACATATGTTTTGCCGATTTCCACATCCCATGCACGGTAGAGCGAGCCTAAGCCTGTTGCACCATTTGATGCTTTTGCTGTAATTGTACCGTCGGTATTTACGGTAAAATAGCTTGACGTAGCCTCTCCGCCTGCCGCATTGTACCAACCGTTAAGATCGTTTCCAAAATCGCCGTTTCCGATAAGGTTTTCTGTTGTCGTTTTATACGCTTCATCACTGTCTGTTATAAAACGTGTGCCTACAGTTAAACCACTCACAAGGTTTGTCATTTCAACTTCTGTATCGGCAGTGTATGTATTGCCTTCAGCATAGTAAATTTCATTAACACCGTTTTCATATACATATACTTCGGGGAAAGTAGCTCCGCTTCTTTTTGTAACGGATTTAACTTCTTCACCGTTTGCAAGGTATGTTACCTCAATAACAGTATCATCCCCTGCATCGGCATAGATAACAATGTTTTTGTAGCTTACTGTAACACCCGAACTGCCGCCTGCTGTTTTAAAGCCGCCAAAGCCTGTGAAAGAGCCTGTATATACGCTCACACTTACAGGTGTGAAAAGACCGTAATCGTCTACAATACCGTAGGTTACAGTGTAGATAGAATCGCCCTCTGCCATATTGGCAAGATTATCTGTGTAGTTTTCGCTTTTTGCAAATTCCGCTGTGAGAGTTGCATCCCATGTTCTGTTTTCGGCAACAATGCGTACTCTTTCGCCGTTAGCAAAGCTTACGGCACTTCTGTCTGTACGGAGTTTGGCATAGGCAAGTCTCTCGCCTACAAAGTTACTTAGTCTCGCCTGTCCTGTTGTATCGCTTATAGAGTCTGTACCACGGATAGAGGAGTTTGTTTCACCACGGCCTACATGGATAGCTTTAGCATCTGTTGCATAACGGTGTGCAAAAAGCACTGTTGTGCCGTCGGCATCGAGTATACCATGGTCGGGGTAAGCTACACCACCCTCGGGGTCAAATTCAATAACAAATTTGTTGGTTTCAATCTGAGGAGACTTAATCGAACAGGTAACTGCACCTGTAATATTAAGACCACCCTCAACTGTTACGTTACTGCTTGTGCTTGACCAGCCGTACCAGGTGGAGTTTGTATTTTCGGTATTGGAGTTAAGTGTGCCTTCAGATGTATCGCCAATGCTGTCAAGCTCGGGAACAAGGTTACCGTCCATGTTGCCAATATCAGTTGAGGAGTATTCGTAACCCATGTCGTAAATTCTTACATAATCAATATTACCGGCAAAGCCTTTACCGATATAACTACCGCCTGCCTGTGCACAGTCAAGAAGTGTTGTAGTATTACTTGCACTGCTCTCAACACCGTTTACAGTAAGTGTAATGCTTGTACCGTCAAGTGTGATTTCAATTTCCTTTACCTTATCACTGCACGCTACAGTTACACCGCCAAATGTAACCGAGCTTTCTTCAACCTCCAGTTCAAGGCTACCTAATGTCAATGCGGTGCCTGTACCTGTTACGCCAAGTGTAACCTTGCTGTTTTTGTAGTATATTGCGGAGGAATCCAATATTACATAATTACTTGAGTCAAATACTGCGCAGCCATCCTCATACTTTACATCCACACCGTAAAGGTCTGTGTAGGAATATGTATCACGGAGATTGCCTTCAAATTCGTATCTTGAACGAAGGTTTACAACGTAAGGACGCACGTAAGCAGACTGAATTGTCTTTGAGTAGGTAGTGTCGTTTGCAGTATGGTAGCCTGAGAATGCACCGCCTGCAATTGTGAGACCTGCGTCTTCGAAGAAGTCACCATAGGTTACTGCTTCGCCGCCTGCAGTACCGTTGTAGAGACCTAATGTAGAGCCCTTTATAACAGCATTGCCCTTAGCGATATAGTCAACATAAAGACAGGCGTTTTCAATAACACGTGCATTGTCGGTTACTTCTGCTCTGTCAAAGAGGATTGCATAGTCACCAACATATGCGTTACCACTTACTGTAGCGTTACCTGCAACGATTGCATAGCCATCGATGATTGCATTATCGCTTACTGTTGCACTGCCCATAACAACTGCGTTAGGACCTACGTATGCAGTAGATGCAACGCTGGCAGTAGAAGCTACCTTACCGCCACCGTTAGAATGTGTTCTGAAAGTACCGCTTGGTGTAGGACGACTCATGGGTGTAGCCCCACTAAGTGTTACAGAGTAAGGATACTGTGTTTTATTTTCATAGGGGAAATTTGCTTCTGTAGAATGAGTTGCCCAGCCTGTAATAGTGTGGCGAGCCATAGATTCAAGTGTGGGAGTAGCGGCAACTGTAAGATACAATTCATCGCTCGAGGATGCAGTAATGCTCATTGTTTCGCCGTCGCTAAAGAGGTCGGAATAGGTAGATGCTCCGCTGCTTGATACCTTAACAAGCCTTGCTCTCCAGTCAGCACCGGGGGCATCAGTTTCGCTGTTTAAGGTAACTGATACTGTGCCGGCTGTAAAATCAAGAGGAATAATGTTATAACCCATTGCCTGAGGCACTCTTTCAACAGGCACTACGTAATTGCCTGTTTCTCCCTTTTCTTCAAGCATTGTGTATCTTTGCTGCCAGAAGAAGCTACCGTTCATTACGTTGTTTATGGCAGTATCGTATCTTGATTTATTATTAAAGTCTAAATCTGCTATATGAGAAGCATACATACCAACAGTGTCTGCAACTGTTAAGTCACCGTTGTTAGCCTCCAAAACTTCCCAGAAAAGTGTACTTGTACTGCCCGAATCATAGCTAAGAAGCTTCTGCACGAAGGTTGAACCGTACACGCCCGTTGCGTCGGGGTCTTCTGTGAGATACTGAAGTATGGGCCATGCTTCATAGTAGCCACGGCCGTTCATCTTTGTAAGATGAGATTCTCTCAAATATAAGTGAGACATCTGTGTTGTGGTAGAGTCCATATATTCATAAATATACTGCTCTGCAAACCAGTTGGCAACAACTTCGAACCAAGGACCAAGGTAAATGTTATTTTCCCATGCGTTGTCACCCTGTGCGTAGTGAACCGCATGACCGAACTCGTGTGCAACAACCGTAGGTGATGTAATGGCTGTTACAGAACACATGAAGTAGGGGTAGCCTGCACTGTCCACGCTACCGTACGCACCCCATTCGCCTGCACCAAGTGTGTAGTGTTCAACACCTGTACCCATAACAACAACGTTAGTTTTGTACTGGGTTGTCTTGTCGCCGCTGTCGAGTACCGATGTGCTTGTGGGTTCCATGCCCATTTTATCAATAAAAAGTGCCCAACAGTTTTCAAGAGTTTCACCAAGTGTAGCAAGCTGACTTTCTGTGATAGTATTTGCACCGTCTGTGTCATAAATAACCACAAAATGGTCTGTTTCGTAAAGCGAATAGTCGGCAAGCTTAACTTCTGTACTGCCGCCTGCGTTAAGGTCACGTGTCAGATATGTGACCTCTGCACCAAAGCTTACAGCAGGGCAAACCGACAATACCATTGCTATTACCACAAGCAATGATACTACTGATTTAAACCTCATTTTCATATTATCTCCTCCATTTACAGGGCTTTCGCCCCAACATAGTTATGTTAATTATATACCAAAATGTGTATAAATTCAAGGTTATTTCACGCAAAAAACGGACTTAAAGCAATTAAGTCCTTAATATGGAAAAAATTTTTAAACTCTTACTTCTATATTATCTTTAATGCTTATGCCTTCTTTATCTACAACACAATTTAAGGCAATAATTTTAACCCGGCAGTCCTTGGCTTTTTTAAGGGTTTTGGCAAATTCCTTGTGGGTTTCGGCATTTGGGGTAAAATACTCCCCTGCTTCTGCGGCTATGACAAAAACGGCATATGCCTCGTATCCGTCCTTAACACATTCACAAAGCTCGTTTATATGCTTAACACCTCTTTCGGTGGGTGCATCGGGAAAAAGCATTACTCCGTGCTTTTCCAAGGTTACTCCCTTTACCTCGATAAAGGCTTTTTTATCTTGGTATTCCACATAAAAATCAAACCTGGAGTTTTTATATTTACACTCGGGCTTAATTAATTTTACATTGCAAAAAAGCTTTTCGATATATTCGCCAAAGACCTTATTTGGTGCCTGGGAGTCGATATTGTATAAAACATCGCCCTTGTAAACCGAGATTAAGTCAAATTTGGTTTTTCTGTTAATGTTATCGGTTTCTTCCACAAAAACCCGTGCACCGGGAATTAAAAGTTCACGGCATCTGCCTGTGTTTTTAACGTGAACGGTTTCTTCTTTTCCTTCAATTAAAATTTTGGCAATAAAGCGGTTAGGACGTGACAAAAACACGCCCTCTTTTACATTTTTATATTTCATACCTTTGTAAACCTTTTAACCTTTTCGCCGTTGTGCTCAACAAGCTCGTCCCACATTGCAATAGGCCTGACCCATACTCCGCCCTCACCGTAAAGAGCCTTGTACACAACCATTTCCTCCAATGTTTCCGAATGTTTTGCAACAGCAATAACCTGGTACATATTGCCTTTAAAATGCCTGTAAATACCATTTTCAATCATTTATATCACCCAAATTCAGTATATCATATATTAAAATTTTATGCAATAAAAAAGGAGCCAAGGCTCCTTTTTACTCTAAAACTGTTTCTACTGCATCTGTAGGCGTTTCGCTTTGGGTCATAGTGCAGCCGCAAAGGCATGCCGCCGTTATTGTAAGCACGCACAAAATAGCTAAAATACGTTTCAATTCTCTATCCCCTTTCGGGTTAATGTATATTCATCTCAAAAGAGAATATGACTTAATTACTTTAAAGGTTTCAAACTTCTTTCCAGTATTCCGTTCATGTGGGCAATTGCCATGCCGTAGTTTACAATGGGAACGCTGCAATCCCTGCTTGACGCAATGCGGTATTTCATTTCTTTTTCGTTAAGCATGCATCCGCCGCAATGAACAACTAAGGCATATTTACTTAAATCCTCAGGGAACTCTCCTCCATTAGTAAATTCAAAATCAAGTGCGGCATTTGTATGCTTTCTTATCCAGGCAGGCATTTTTTGTGTTCCTATATCACCGCACTGTCTGTGGTGGGTACAACCCTCGCTTACAAGCACTATATCGCCATCCTTAAGGTTATCCAATCTTCTAATCCCTTCAAGATTTGCCTCCAGGTCACCCTTATACCTTGCAAAAAGTATTGAAAAGCTTGTCAGCGGTACGCTTTCAGGCACATCGCCCTTGATTTTGCCGAATATCTGGGAATCGCACACAACAAGGTTAGGCTTGTATTTTTCAACTGCATCTTTGACCTTGTCTTCCTTAATTACAATTGCAATGGAGTTACTGTCCAGTATATCTCTTATAGTCTGCTGCTGAGGCAATATAAGCCTGCCTTTAGGTGCAGCAGAGTCGATAGGTACAACCAAAAGCACCACATCGCCCTCTTTTATAAGGTCACCAACTATTTTTTTGTCGGGTTTTTCCAAGGATGCTATCTTTACAATTTCCTCTTTTAAAAGGTTTATGTTTATGTTTTCCTTTGCCGAACAGTATATAACGCCGCTTTCACTGCCTTGTGCTGTATCACACTTGTTGAAAGCAATGGCGTAGGGTATGTTTTTTTCTTTTATTTTTTCTAAAAGTGCTCTGTCGCTGTCTGTGTAGCCATCGTGGGCATCAACCACCAAAAGTGCAATATCGCATTTGTTTAAAACACGGTAGCTTGCCTTAACCCTTTGAAGACCAAGCTCCCCCTCATCATCAATACCGGGGGTATCAATAATCATAACAGGTCCTATGGGAAGTAATTCCATAGCCTTGTACACAGGGTCGGTAGTAGTACCTTTAACATCGCTTACAATAGCAATGTTCTGATTGGTAAGTGCGTTTATAATACTGGATTTGCCCGCATTACGCCTGCCAAAAATACCTATATGCAATCTCTCACCCTTGGGTGTGTTATTCAAACTCATAAAATCACCTCGCCACACCATTATACACTACATCTCTCATAAAATCAAGAACAGTAAAATCAACCTAAACCGTACAATACAGAAATTCCTTCCTTAATAATCACATTAAAAAGCTATGCTTTGCACGGTCTGCACTATTTAATCAAGCTTTGCCCAAGCAACTTACTAAAGCCCACTCACTTAATAAAGCGCCGAGAAAATTGATGAAGAACAAGCCGAACAAACCGAAGGTGTATTAGTATACTCCGAGAGGTTGCTCGGCTTGTAGCACAAGGACATCAATCAACAAAAAACAGCTATTGAAAGCCAATAGCTGTTTTTACATATATCACTTTTTTAAAATAACACACAAACCAATATAAACATTCGTCCTTGTGCGTTCTTCGCAATTTAATCAAGCTTTATTTACAGAACCGAAAAGTTCCATCTTTTCTTTAACAATAGTCTTAATACCTTCAAAACCGGGAGCAAGAAGCTTTCTGGGGTCGAAGCCCTTACCCTGAAGGTCCTTACCTTCTTCGATATACTTTCTTGTAGCTTCCTGGAAGTAAAGCTGGCATTCTGTGTTAACGTTAATCTTAGCAACACCAAGAGAGATTGCCTTCTTAATCATATCTTCGGGGATACCTGTACCACCGTGAAGAACAAGGGGAAGGTCACCAACAAGCTCCTTAATCTTAGCTAACGCATCAAAGTCAAGACCCTTCCAGTTTTCAGGGTACTTACCGTGAATGTTACCGATACC
>JAFUJG010000010.1 GCA_017468215.1 Clostridia bacterium
ACAAAACAGAAGCAGCCGATAAAGAGGCTGAAAACAACCGTATGGAGGCCCTTGTACAGATTGCTGATAAAAAAGTTGTCATCATGAGCGTTATGTCACTTTTGCAGTATGTTGTATCAAAAAAGGATTTAGAGCTTCTTAGCCTTGATATCAAGGTCGGAGACAGCTTTTCAATGGATGAACTGATAGACCGTATTGTGAAAATGGGCTACACAAGACTTGACATTGTGGAAAACCCCGGTCAGTTTGCGGTAAGAGGCGGTATTATCGATGTATATTCTCCCGGCTCCGACGCATACAGAATAGAATTCTTCGGTGACGAGATTGACCTTATAAAGGTGTTTGACCCCTTAACTCAACTTTCGGTTGAAAAGTGTGAAGGTGTGCATATATCGCCCGCATCCTCAAGAACCTTCTCGGGTAGCATGCTATCCTACGTTTCCAAAGACGATATAGTTATTTTTGATGAGCCTGTACGAGTGTCAGAAACAGCAGAAACCATCCGTTTTGAGCTTGAAGATAACATAAAGACTTTAATTGAAAAAGAAGTTGATATTGACCCTGAGAAGGAATATATCCAGTCCTATTCAAAAATAGTGACTAAGCTTACATCAAACAATGTTCTTTCGATGTCTGCACTCAGTAGGGTATGCCCCGATTACAGAGTAAAGTCCAATTTTAATCTTACTGCACGCACACTTCAGAATTACGGCGGAAATATTGAATTTTTATACGATGATATCGAAACATGGGAAAAGGGTAAGTATAAAATATTTATTCTTGGTGGCAGCAGCCAAAGGGCGAAAAAGCTGTGCGAAGCTTTGACCGACAAGGGCTTTAAAGCCACATATTATTCATCTTTTGAAGAAATCGGCGACACTTTAGGCACAATCAGCGTGCTTAAGGGGTCAGTACACAAAGGCTTTGAATATCCGCTTATTAACACAGTTGTTGTCAGCGACAGGGAAATCTTTGCCTCAGAAAAGAAAAAACGCAAGGTAAAACGTGACAGCAATAGTGCTAAAATCAAAAACCCTGTCGACATTTCTCCCGGAGATTACGTTGTTCATAACGTTCACGGTATTGGTAAGTACCTTGGTATGAAACGCCTTGAAGTGGATGGTATAACACGTGATTATTTCAAAATCGAATATCGTGGGAACGACTTTTTATATATCCCTGTTGACCAGCTTGATTTAATCAATAAATACATCGGGGCAGGCGAGGGCAAGAGCATAAGAGTAAACAAGCTCGGCGGTGCCGAATGGGCTGCAACAAAGGCTAAGGTTAGGCAGAATGTTGCCCAAATGGCACATAAGCTCATTGAGCTTTATGCTGCAAGAAGCGTTGCCGAGGGCGTTAAGTTTGACCCCGATTCCTCCTGGCAGAGAGATTTTGAAGCAGACTTTGTATATGAGGAAACCGAGGACCAGCTGCGTGCAATTGAGGAAATCAAAAAGGATATGGAAAACTCCAGCCCCATGGACAGACTTTTGTGCGGAGACGTAGGCTTTGGTAAAACTGAGGTTGCCATGCGTGCGGCATTTAAGGCAGTAGATTCGGGCTATCAGGTGGCTTATCTTGTACCGACAACCATTCTTGCACAGCAGCATTACAATAACTTTGTCCAGCGAATGAAAAAGTTTCCCATAAATGTTCGTATGCTGTCACGCTTTTCCACAAAAAAAGAAGTCGACGAAACACTCCGTATGTTAAAAAGCGGTGAGTGCGATATAGTTGTAGGCACACACAAGCTTTTGTCGGACAAAATCGA
>JAFUJG010000118.1 GCA_017468215.1 Clostridia bacterium
AACCTCTTTTGTTTTCTGTACAATATCGCTGTGGCAGATATCGCACTTGCCTCCCTGAGAGTCCTCGTTAGAAAGAACAACCTTACAGCTGGGGCAATAGTTAACCAATGTTTTATCACGGAAAACAAGACCGTTTTCAAACATCTTAAGGAAAATCCACTGTGTCCACTTGTAGTAGCCTTCGTCTGTAGTGTCGATAACTCTGGACCAGTCAAAGGAGAAGCCAACCCTCTTAAGCTGACTTGTAAACTTTACAATGTTATTATCTGTTACAATTCTGGGGTGAACGCCTGTTTTGATAGCTGTATTTTCTGTGGGAAGACCGTATGCATCAAAGCCAATGGGGAAAAGCACATTATAGCCTTCGAGTCTTCTTTTTCTGGAAACAACCTCTAAGCCGGAGTAAGCCTTGATATGACCTACATGCATGCCGCTTCCCGAAGGATACGGGAATTCAACAAGTGCATAAAACTTGGGCTTTTCGGAGTTATTTTCTGCCTTGAAGGAGTTGTTTTCCTCCCAGAACTTCTGCCATTTAGGCTCTATAGAATTAAAATCGTATTTCATTATTTTGTTCCTTCTTCCTCAATCAATTCATTTATATTCATTCTGCCTGTATCCTCCCACAAATGCTCGAGAGAATAATAATCACGCATCTGACGGTTAAAAATGTGTACCATAACTCCGTCAAGCTCAATAATCATCCAGCCGGATTCCTCTGTGCCTTCGCATCTTAAAACATGCTGACTCATCTTTTCCTTAAGCTCGTCGCTGAGTGCATGGAGCTGGCTTGTGGAACCGCCTGAGCAAATCACAAAATAATGAGATAGGACTGTAAGCTCACTCACATCAAGCACTACCATATCAAGTGCTTTTTTATTGTCAAGCAGATTAACCGCTTTTTTAAGAATCTGATATTCGTCGTTCATCACGCCGTTCATCTCTCCTTTCTACAAGGTAATTGCGGGCATGTATCGAATCGGGATGAATAAGTCTGCCTTTTTTAATAACGTGCTTTATGGAGCAGTCAATGGCATAAATAAGAGCATCGTCAAGATCCTCCTCAACCAAACGTCTCAGCTCCTCAGCCTGAGGCATAGTTCTTCCGGGTTCAATCATATCCGCTATGTATACAAGCTTTTCCAGGTTAGTCATATTGGCTCTCGCCGTTGTATGATAATATATAGCGTCAAGGATTTCCTTGTCTGTAACACCATAATCACGGTACGCTACCGCCGCCCCTAAAAAAGCATGAACAAGTGCAGGTTCTTTTATTGTAATCTCATCCAGAGTTACACCATACTCTGCCGCTATTTCTAAAAAACGTTCCTGCTCAAAATTTTTCGCACAGTCGTGTAACAGTGCGGCAATTTTGGCCTTTTCGATTTCAACACCAAACTTGGGCGCAAGCCTTACAGCCTCTTTCACAACGCCCATTGTGTGGAAATAGCGTCTTTCCTTCTGGCTCGCTCTGAGCTTTCGGTGCATTTCTTCTTCTGTTAACACGGCAAACTACCTCCTCTTATTGATAGAGATTATTTTCTATTATATAGTCATAAACCTCTTTTTTCAACAGATTTGATACATTTTTTTGCAATTTTATTTTTTCACGGATTTCACTTGAGGAAACACGCACGGGTGAAACATCCAACCTTTTTGCAGGAGGAAGGATTTCCTCTCCTTCTCTGGGATAAACCAACACGGTTGAATTTTCAAAAATCCTTTCGGGCTGATACCATTTATCGATATAGGCATAGCTGTCGCCGCCTATTATAAAGAATATCTCATCTTGGGGAAAAACGCTCTTGAAATATTCTATAGTATCTGCACTGTAGCTTATCTGGGTGCGGTTAATTTCATAATCCGACACAATAAAGGCATCATCGTCAAAAGAAAGCGTGAGCATTTTCACCCTGTCCTCATTTGACGCATTACACCCTTTTTTATGGGGCATATTCCCTGTGGGTATAAATATTACCCTGTCTAAACAAAACTGCTCTTTAGCACTTTTTGCCACTGCAAGATGACCTATGTGCACAGGGTCAAAGCTTCCGCCGTATAATCCTGTTCTCATAACTCTATCTTCTTATTTTCTCGTGATTCCTTGTAAACTATGAACTTACTTCCCACACAGCTTACAGGCTCACAGCCGATTTCTTCACATACAATTTCACAGGCTTCACGTGCAGACATAAAAGCTGTTTCAAGCACTTTTACCTTAACAAGCTCTCTCGCCTCAAGGGCATCCTCCATCTGCTTCAAGAAATTGTCGCCGATACCGCCTTTGCCTATCTGAAAAATAGCGTCAATTCCGTTTGCCATGCCACGAAGCTTGGCTCTCTGTTTACTTGTAATCATATCACATACCTCGTTTATTCGATGAAATCAAATTCCATTTCGTCCATGACGATTGTAGAGCCCTCTGTTGCACCCTTTTCACGAAGTGCATCAATAACGCCCGCCTTGCGGAGAGTACGTTCAAAATAGCCCATGCTTTCGTCGTCTTCAAAGTTAACACCACGGAAAAGTCTCTCAATGAGGGGACCTTCAACAAAGAAGGTGTCGTTTTCACGTGTAATTGTAAAGGGAATTTCCTCCTGAGGTTCTTCCTCTACATAGTCACTTTCATACACAACAACAGGCTCCAGAGTTTCGAGCATAGATGCTGCATAACTGATAAGCTCTCTTACGCCCTTGCCTGTAGCGGCACTGATTTCAAAAAGTGTAAGTTCTTTTTCGTTAATATATTCCTTAAAGTTTTCGTAAGCTTCCTCATCCTGGATAATATCAGTCTTATTAGCAGCTACTATCTGCTTTGTATTTGCAAGCTTTTCGGAGAAAAGACTTAATTCCTCGTTGATTTTTTCAAAATCATCGATGGGGTTTCTGCCTTCGATAGAGGAAACATCCACCACATGAATAATAAGCCTTGTTCTTTCTATATGACGCAAAAACTCATGTCCGAGACCTATTCCCTGATGTGCACCTTCGATAAGACCGGGGATGTCAGCCATAACAAAGCTTTTTCCTCCGCCTGCATCAACAACGCCAAGGTTAGGCTCTAAGGTTGTAAAGTGGTAGTTTGCAATTTTGGGTCTTGCATCGCTCACTCTGGATAAAAGTGTTGATTTACCCACATTGGGGAAGCCTGCTAGACCAACGTCGGCAATAAGCTTTAACTCGAGCGTAACCTCTCTCTCCTCGCCTTTTATGCCGTTTTTGGCAAACTTGGGAGCCTGGCGTGTAGGTGTTGCAAAATGCACATTACCCCAGCCGCCGTTGCCGCCCTTTGCAGCCACAAATTCCTGATTGTCTTCTGATAAATCGATAATAATTCTATCTGTTTCCGCATCACGGATAATCGTACCTACAGGAACAAGAATATATAAATCCTCGCCGTTTTTACCCGAGCAATTTCTGGCTCTGCCGTCACCGCCGTTAGGTGCCTTATAGGCTTTTTTATAGCGGAAATCCATAAGTGTTGTCAGATTTTTGTCTGCCTTGAATATAATGCTGCCGCCCTTACCGCCGTCACCTCCGTCGGGACCGCCGTCGGGCACATATTTTTCACGACGGAAGGACACCAATCCGTTGCCGCCGTTGCCTGCTTTTATGCTGATTTTTGCTTTATCTACAAACATAGGGGTACCTCCCTGCTGTATAATTTTCTGAATTAAGAGAAAAAAATCCCAGAAAGTATTTTCTGGGATTTTTGTTTTTCATATAAGTTATGCTGTGTAAACAGAAACCTGCTTCTTGTCCTTGCCTTTTCTTTCGAATCTTACTACACCGTCAACAAGAGCGAAAAGTGTATCATCACTGCCTCTGCCTACGTTCACACCGGGGTGAATCTTTGTGCCTCTCTGGCGAACAAGAATGTTACCGGCGAGAACTGCCTGACCGTCAGCACGCTTTGCGCCCAGACGCTTA
>JAFUJG010000119.1 GCA_017468215.1 Clostridia bacterium
AAAACAACAAAGGATGCAATAAGCAATCTGATAGCGGCAATAAAAAAGGTTGCCATTGACGAAGGCGTAAGAGACAATATCACAGCGGAATTATGCGACAGAGTTATCCTTAAGGAGTTAAAGACAATTAAAGAGCAGATTGATACCTGCCCCGAAGCACGTGCTGATTTAAAGGCGGCATATCAGACAACCTATGATATTATTGCCGCATACGCTCCTAAAATGCTTTCTGCCGACGAGGTAAAGGAAATTATTACAAGAGACTTTGCCTCTGTTGTAGCAACAAAGAACAAGGGCATGATTATGAAAAACGTTATGGGTGCACTTAAAGGCAAGGCTGAAGGCGGAGTTATAAACCAGGTTGTTGCAGAACTTTGCAAATAAGGAGTAGAGCATGGCTATAAAAATTAACGGTATATCCGGTGACAAGATAAAAAAATACAATGTTATTATCGACGAAAGCCAGAAATATATCCTGGTACCTGTAGTGCCGGGCTGTAATGTTGACAGCATCGAAGTTGAGTTTGACCTTAATGGCACAGCAGAAAAAATATCCCATGCGGATAAGGACAACCACGTGAAGTATCTTCTCACATCAGAGGGTGTAAGTGAGGAATGGATTGTTGCCTTCCGTGAATGGGGCAACGCCCTCACAGGCGAGTTTGGCTGCTTTGCAGACGCCGAGGCAGACACCTTTGACGGTAAGTATTATGTGTATCCGACTACAGACGGCTTTGAGGGCTGGGGCGGATACTATTTCAAGGCGTTTTCCTCACCGGATTTAATCAATTGGACCGACGAGGGTGTTATTCTTGACCTGAAGGAAGATGTTTCTTGGTCTGACGGTAATGCCTGGGCACCCTGTATCATAAAAAAGAACGGTAAATATTATTACTATTACAGTGCCAATACAGACAAATTTGAACGCAATGTGGGCAAGGCTGTAGGTGTTGCCGTATGTGACACACCGACCGGACGATTTGTTGAGCCCCTGGGACACCCTATTGTGTACGATACAATGAAAATCACTCTTGAGGATAATACCGAGAAGGAAATGCACTATCCCGGTCAGGTTATTGACCCGGCAGTGTTTACAGACCCCGAAACAGGCAGAAGCTACCTTTACTGGGGTAACGGCAGCCTGTGGGTGTGCGAACTGAATGATGATATGATTTCATTAAAGGGTGAGCCGATGTGCATAACACCGCCTAACTTCCGTGAGGGTGTGCATGTTTTCTACCGTAAGGGTATTTACTACTTTACCTGGGCAGAGGATGACACCAGAAGCAAGAACTATCATGTTAGATGGGGATACTCGGACAATCCCTTAGGACCTATTGTGGGCAATGAAATCATGATTGAAAAGGACGAGAGCCACGGCATATACGCTACAGGTCACCACACAATCATAAATGTACCCGATACCGACAGATGGTATATCCTTTATCATCGCTTTAATTTCCCTGCACGCTTTGAGGGCGACGAGAGCGATTATTACGGTGTTCACCGTGAGCTGTGCCTTGATAAGTTCACTTTTGATAATAACGGCAGAATTGTAAAGGCAACGCCTACTTTAGAAGGCGTAACAGAGGGCGAGGAGTTTAATTCTCTTTCAAAAATTGTTTCGCACACCGATCTTGACGGAGTTGATGAAGGCGATATAATCACAGCCACAGTTGAAGTGCAGTCGGGTGAGTGTGAAACAGAAGTAGATGTTATAATGGAGCTGTACGATTATCAGTCCAACTTGGTTGGAACAAGTGTTGAAAGAGTAAGTGTAGGTCAGTTTACCACAAACAGCGTTACACTTACAATCGAAGCACCCGAAAGGATGCGTGGTCACTATCTTGCATTCTTTACCGACGACGGTGACGAGGTTAAGAAAATTACATATTAATTCACATTAAAAAAACACGGAGCTTTCTCCGTGTTTTTTGTGTATTTATCTGCCCATGTCAATAAACTTTTTCATCAGGTCGTGGCCGATTTCGATATATTCACCGTTTGCATCTGCACATTTTTCGCAGTATGTATAGCCTGTTCTGTTTTCGTCGCCCTTGCGGTACATTACGCAGGGAACGTTTTCTGCCGAATGTGTTTTAATAGCAATAGGGGTAAAGTGGTCAGGAAGAATCATAAAGCAGTAATCCTCTCCTGCTTTGTCAAGCTCCTGTCTGATATAGCCTACAATCTTTTCGTCGATAAGCTCTAAGCTCTTGATTTTACCTTCCATATCGCCCTGGTGACCGCATTCATCAGGTGCTTCAAGGTGAACGTATACTAAATCGTAATTATCCTTTAAAAGTGCGTCAGCCGCAGCTTTCGCCTTGCCGTCAAAGTTAGTATGCAGGTTGCCTGTTACGCCTTCAACATCGATAGACTTCATCTTGGCTAAAATGCCTATACCCTTAATAAGGTCAACTGCAGAAACCACTGCACCCTTAACGCCGAACTTTTCTTCAAAGCTTGTTAAAAGAGGCTTTTTGCCTTCTCCCCATACCCAGATGCTTGTTGCAGGGTTTTTGCCCTCTGCAATTCGCTTAAGGTTTACAGGGTGATTTTTAAGCACAGCTTCGCTCTTTTTCATAAGGTCAAGGATACGCTCATTGTCGGGAAGATAGTCCTTGATTTTGCGGTCGGAAATGTCATGAGGGGGAGTGAGGTTAAACTTTTCCGGTGCATTGTCCCATGTGAACAAATGGCGGTAGCTTACGCCGGGGAAAAGGTCAATATCGCCGCCGAAAAGCGCCTCTTTAACTGCTAAAATAAGCTCCCTGCTTTCCTCGGTTGTAATTTCGCCTGCGGAATAGTCCAGCATGGTTTTATCCTCGTAGTTTTCCTCGTCGGATAAGGTTACTGTATTGGCACGGAAGGCTGTTTGTGTTTCGGATAAATCAACACCGATGCTTGCCGCCTCCAAGGGGGAACGGCCTGTGTAGTATTCGTAGGGGTTATAGCCCATAACGGAAAGGTTTGCAACATCACTGCCGGGCTTTAATCCTGCACCTACTGTTTTAACAAGCATGAGAGAGCCCTCTGATGCAAAATGATTTATATTGGGCATATTGGCAACCTCAAGAGGTGTTTTGCCGCCTAAGGAATCGATGGGATAATCCCCTGCACCGTCTGTTAATACTATTACATATTTCATAGGAAATACTCCTTTCAAAACAATTTTAGTTATTATATCACCATAAGGAGATTTTCGCAAGACAAATATAGAAGTTGACAAAAAAAGTTGGCGGTGATACCATAAAAATACAGTATCAGAGAAGGATGTTGAGGTATGAAGGAATTTCTGGCATTACTGGTTTCGGCAATTATGACCTTATCAGGCTGCACGGCAGCAGAGGATGAAGCTGTTGTGCCTACTGAGAGTATAGAGGAGAGCATTGATGATGCGGCAGTTTTACAGCTGCTTTCCCAAATGACCCTTGATGAAAAAATATATCAGATGATGTTTGTAACCGCCGAAAGCATAACAGGTGCTAAAAGCGTTACTGCTGCAGGCGAGGCAACACGCACCGCCCTTGAAAAGTACCCTGTAGGGGGTATTATATATTTCGGAAGTAACATTGTATCGCCCGAGCAGGTTACACAGATGATAACAAACACACAGAGCTATTCCAAAATACCGTTATTTATCGGCGTTGACGAGGAAGGTGGCAGGGTTGCAAG
>JAFUJG010000120.1 GCA_017468215.1 Clostridia bacterium
CCCACAGGCAATAACAACAATGACTATGGCTATGAAACAAGCGGTACGGCTTTCTTTACATACGGCTTCTTCTGGGGTATTAATAACGGAATTTTAGATAAGGAAACTTATCTTGACACAGCACTTAGCGGCTGGAAATATCTTAGTGAGGTTGCCCTTCACGAAGACGGTAAGGTTGGCTATGTTCAGTACATAGGCTCCAACGCAACCGAGGCAATGAGCTATGACACAACACAGAACTTTGGTGTAGGTGCATTCTTATTGGCAGGCTGTGAAGCTGCAAGATACGCAAAATAATATAGCGGAGGGATTTTCCCTCCGCTATATTATTTTGCAAGTAATAAGTAATAGGGAAGAAGGAATAGGTGATGTGGAAACTCCGCCATGTAGAGCGGAGCTTCTTCCGAACTTATTCCCTATTACCTTTTACTTGTTACCTACGTACCTGTCAATTAATTGACGGGTACATAGCCTGCATTTTCAATAATTTTACTACCACGCTCGGACAAAACAGCCTCAACCCATTTTAATGTGTTCTCGTCGGCATCGCTGCGTGTTACAATAAAGCCGTTTGTATAGATTGGGTATTCGCCCGACTTTATTGTTTCGATGGAGGGCTTTACACCGTCGATTGCCAGCATTTTAATGGTGTCACGCTTATACATTGTGTTTACATAATAAAAGTAGGAATAGCCGATGGCATTTTCAGCGTTATCATATTCTGCAACAGCGTCAATCAATTCGCCCATTTCGCCCTTTACCTGCTCTGTGGGAGGTGAGGCAATTTCCTTATCCTTCATTACAAGCGACAGCATTGCAGTCTGGCTGCCGGACCCTGTGGGACGCTGGTATGCGATAATTTCGGAGTTTTTGCCTCCAAGGCGGTCCCAATGTGTCATTTCGCCTGTATATATCATCTGAACTTGTTCCAACGTCAAACCGTCCACAGGGTTCTCAGAATTTACGATAAATACAAAGGCGGAGCTTGTTGCAGGGATGATATTTAACTCAACGCCCATGCTTTCGGCATATTGTTTGTCTTCTTCGCTAATCTCAGCTGCAAAAATAACGTCAACCTTACCGTCAATAAGGTTGTGGTAAACCTCGCTTGAGCGTGTGGTTGTGTATTCAAAATCAAGCTCAGATTCGGGAATTTGTAAAAAATCAGATGCTATAGAATCCACAAGCGGATGAATAGCCAAAGATGCGTCGACTTTCGGATAATTATCAAGTGTAAATATAGCCTCGTTGGGAACTTCAGCCTTGTTGCAGCCTGTGAGTAAAATTAATGTGAGCAATAAAATTGTTAGTTTTTTCATTATGTCGTCCTCCTGTTAATCGAAAATTTTAAGCATCGATTTGTCAAAGTTGTCAAGCCATATCGTAACAGTAAAATCTTCCATAGAAGGAAAGTGAGCTATAATTCTGGTACCTTCCACACTAAGCGACATTTCTTCAATGAGTGAGGTAATGTCCTTAGGCAGGTCATCCTGATTGGATAACCAATTTCTGACAACTTCTTCAATAACCTCCATAGCTTTGGCATCATCAAAGAATATATCCTTTAAAGATGTGTATTCTTCGCCTGTTATATAATTGTAGAGATATGAGTATTCCTTAGTTTCAAGCTGCACACCTTCGGGCAGTTCCTCCTTAGGAATATAAGCTCCGCCTCGCATTGCAAAATATTCGTAACGATATGTTTCACGTATTAAATCTTTAAAGGAATTTTCGTACACCTCAAGCGGCATTGAATAAATGTAGATGCTGTTGGTGGCAGATGCAAGGTTTGAAAAGGTGTTGAACCATTGACCACCCTCATATTCAGAGCTGATGTAAAGGCTGAAGCTTGGTTTAAACAATACCACATAGAATGTATCGGGATTGTCTTTGGCAAGTGTTCGATAGTCATTTATGAGTGAGTAAAAGCTTTGGTACACATCCTGCTTTAAAGAAGTGTACTTTTCTACCTTTTCGGCATCAAAGCCTTCTTCGTGTTGGGAAATATAATCCTGACCTATGGTAAAGTCATACCATAAGTTGTTTTCAAGATAGCCGTATTCGATTGTATCAAATATGTCGTACTGCGTATTCGAACAGGTGAAAGCATTTTTAAAGCCTTCGTATTCACCCGTAAATATGCTTTTGCCAGTCATATATTTAGAGTAAATGGCAATGTCCGGGGCATAGTCAAGCATTTTGATTTCGGCAAAATTATTTTTATGGTAGATATAAATGCCTGTGGAAGAAAAAGTAAACCTTTTATCATCTTCTGCCATAAAGCCTTTTACAATCTTATAAACCTCGTTTTCATCAGGTGAGTGAAGCTGTTTTTCATGGTCGTATTCGCCGTAGAAAGCCAGCTCCTTATAAAAAGATGTGCGGACAATTGAAAGAATATCAGCCTCAGGCATAAATAAATCTTCAAAATTTAATTTTTCACCATCAACTAAGCTGTAGTTGAAGTAAATGCTTTCCGAATAGGGCTCATCCTCAAAGCCTACAGAAAATGAAATTGATATAACATTTGCAAAATTTGCTTGGGTATAGTAATTTGCGTAGTTGATATCGGAATATTTCTCAACAAGTGCAGTTGCACGATTGTACATTTCGCTGTTGATTTTGTCCTGAATTTCGGAGTCCTTCAAGCCTTTAATCTGAGGGATGATAATGTCATTTTCTTCGTTAAGGGGGAGGGTAGTTTCTTCAATAAGCAAATCATTTTCGTCAAACGTGCCTTGAAGATCAATGCCTGTCAAGACGGGGGAATTGTTGCAGCCTGAAAGTACAAGCGTAAAAATAAGAAGAAGTAATAAAGATTTTTTCATATAACCATTCCTTAAAACAAAACAGGTGTAGCCTGTTGGCTACACCTGTTAACTTTAAAATTAGTTTGTGATAACTCTTTCTGTTTCCTTGTCGAAAAGGTGAATCTTTTCGGGGTCGAAAGCAACCTGGATGTTATCGCCAACCTTAGCTGTTGTTGTAGGCTTAACACGAGCTGTCATGTTGATTTCATCAATTGTGAGGAACAAGAATGTTTCTGCACCCATCATTTCTGTTACATCAACGTGAGCTTCAACGATATTGCCTGCATACTTTGCAAGGGAATCAGCATCATCATAAAGGTCTTCAGGACGGATACCGAGTGTAACAACCTTACCTACATAACCATCTTCAATAACCTTAGCTGCTCTTTCCTTGGAGAGAGCAATCTTCTTGCCTTCGCCGAATTCAACAGCTACGCCGTCGCCTTCCTTAACAACCTTTGCATCGCAGAAGTTCATCTGGGGAGAACCAATGAAGCCTGCTACGAATACGTTGCAAGGATCATCATAAAGTGTCTGAGGTGTATCAACCTGCTGGATGAAACCGTCCTTCATAACAACAATTCTTGTACCCATTGTCATAGCTTCTGTCTGGTCATGAGTAACGTAGATGAATGTTGTCTGGAGTCTCTGGTGGAGCTTTGTGATTTCAGTTCTCATCTGTACACGAAGCTTAGCATCCAAGTTGGAGAGAGGTTCGTCCATCAAGAATACCTTGGGCTCACGAACGATAGCACGACCGAGAGCAACTCTCTGTCTCTGACCACCGGAAAGAGCCTTGGGCTTTCTTTCG
>JAFUJG010000121.1 GCA_017468215.1 Clostridia bacterium
ACCAGCTCCTTGATATGCTCTATCATGCACAAATCCTTGGAGTTCATAATGAAGGTGCCACGTTCATTTTCATACACAGGGAAATACTCACCCTGGCGTTTTTCCTCCATGAGAGCATAATTCCATCTGCAGGGATGGGCACATGCACCTCGGTTTGAGTCACGGCTTGTCATGTAGTTGCTGAGAAGGCATCTTCCCGAATAGGAAATGCACATTGCACCGTGCACAAACGCTTCCAGCTCGCAATCCTCGGGAATGTTATCCTTTATCTCACGAACCTCTCTTATGCTCATTTCTCTTGCAAGCACAACCCTTTTTGCACCAAGCTTATACCATGCCTTAACCGTTTCATAATTAGTGTTGTTGGCCTGTGTGCTCACGTGGATTTCTAAATCGGGAGCAACCTCACGGCATATCATAAAGGCACCTAAGTCAGATATGATAACGGCATCTGCACCCATGTCGTATATTTCCTTAAAGTATTCACGCATCTGGGGAAGGTCAAAATTGCGTGCAATTATATTTGCAGTGATATACACCTTACAGCCGTGTGCATGAGCGTATTCGATACCCTCAATCATTTCCTCCTTTGTAAAGTTGTCTGCCGCTACTCGCAAAGAGAATGCCTCACCGCCTATATATATTGCATCGGCACCGTATTTTACCGCAATTTTCAGTTTATACAAATTGCCCGCAGGGGCAAGTAATTCACACTTTTTCATGTTGTTATCCTTTCTTGTAAGAGATGGCAATTCCCTCGCCCGATTCTAAAACGGTAGTGTCCAGCAGGGGGTGATTGCATATAACCTCCAGGTATTTTCTGAGCCTCTGTACAATTGTATACTTCCTGTGCCTTTCTGTGGCGTTTTTTTCCTCGTTAGGCTCCTTGTACAGAACATCGTCCGTAATAAGAACACCGCCTGTATTTAAAAGCTCTAAAATACGAGGCAAAAATTCGATATACTGACCCTTGGCTCCATCCATGAAAACCATGTCAAAGCCGCCATCAAGCCAGTTTATAATATCTGCCGCTTCGCCTTTGACAACCCTTATCTTTTTTTCAAAGCCTGCTTCAAATATGTTGTTTATGGCAATATCAGCAACCTTTTCATATCGTTCAATTGTTATAATTTCGGTATCTAAGGGGGTATTCTTTGCCATAAGTATAGCTGAGTAACCAATTGCCGTGCCGATTTCAAGTATTCGCTTAGGCCTTGTGATTTTCAGCATTGTTTTCAAAAGCTGTGCTGTGTCGGAGGGCACAATGGGAGCATAGGTTTCGGTTCGTGACGCAATCTCCCTCATGGTTTTTAAGGGTTCATCCTCATGGGGTATTAAGCTGATTATGTACTCTTTTTTCTCCATACATCTCTCTCCGTCACTATCATATCCATTTTTATGTCATGCTCCTCGCTGTATATTTCATCAGTTAATTGCAGAGCATGGCACACGCCTATTTTAAAAACAGTTATATCCTTTAAAAATTTGTCGTAATAGCCTTTTCCATAGCCCATGCGGTTGCCCTTTAAATCAAAGGCAACACCGGGCACTATCACAACATCGATTTTTGCTTTATCAAAAACTTTTTTGTCCTTAGGTTCGGGCACATTGAACCTTCCATCAACCCAGGAGCCTGTCACAGGGCATGGGTATATTTCATCACCCTCTGTTACAGGCACTAAAAATATTTTATTATCACCCATCAGTCCGGTTATATCTGCTTCGTTCAAAATGGGCATATAAATCATAACAACCTCTGCCCTTTTATATTCGGGCAGCTGTTTTATTTTTTCTGCTATTATACTGCCGTTTTCTGCATTGCCGCCTTCTTTCCTGGCGGCAATCATTTCACGACGCAATTCTGCCTTACAGCTCATACTGCATGGACCGTCTTACTTCGTTTGCCTTGTTCTTGTCAAAGCACTCCAAAAGAGTAAAGCCAAACTCCATAGCACCGCCTGCACCGATAGCTGTTATAACATTGCCGTCACGGACAGCGTGCTCACGGACAAGCTCTGCACCTTCCAGATATTCTTCAAAGCCGGGGAAGCAGGTTGCCTTCTTACCCTTTAAAATGCCCAGCTTACCCAATACCATGGGTGCAGCACAGATAGCACCCACATATTTGCCTGCATTGTATGCGTTAAGGATAATTTCTCGTACCTTTTCATTTTCGTCAAGATTAGTTGTTCCGGGCATACCACCGGGGAGGATAAACATATCCCCTGCCTTTGCATCAATATCACAAAGCGAGATATCGCTTTTTACTGTCATATTGTGTGCACCTGTTACGTATTCACCCGTAACGCCTACGGTCTTTACATCTAATCCGCCTCTGAGGAGTATATCCCAGGGGGCAATCGTTTCTGTTTCTTCAAATCCGTCAGCTAAAAAAATGTATACCATAACAATCTCCTTATATCCTTTTACCTTGATACTTTAATGTTTTAAAAATAGGACAATAGCTCTCTTTGGCTTTTCTGAGCCCTTCAAGCCCCATATCCTCCTCACGGTTTACAAAGGTAGTGTCTGCCCATTCGTTTTCCAGAAACTTTTTGCAAATCATAGGGTACGCACCACGGATTTCCTCTCTTGCCTTTTCTATCTGCACAAGAACTGTATCCTCAGTAAGGCGTTCGCCAAAGGTCATAGCAACAATTTCGCCTTCAATGCGGATTACACCGCCTATAAGGTTAAAAAGCTCAAAATTGTCAAATACCTTTTCCATTGCATCGTGCTCAATGGGATTGAGGTTTTTTGTTTTATCGTCCACCCAACGGAGCAAAAGCTCACGGCACTCCTTCTGAGCAACCTCGTTGGTAACGGTTTCGTAGGTGTAAGCATATGTTTTTTCAAAGTAGTTCACATGGTTTTTCTTTCCGTGAAGCTTTTTCCCCGAAAAGGTCATGAGCCTTTGGGTTTCATAAACATAATCACACAAATCCTCACGAAGTGTAAAGCTGAACTCATTGGGAAAATTCTGCTCGATAAACTCCTTCTGCACATCCGTTACAAAGCGGAGAGTTATCTTTTCTTCTTCATCCATAACCTTTTGGAAGGCTTTTTTTACATCACCCTCACCCATTGGGAAAAGGTACTGATTTTTGCCATCTATTGTAAAACGAATAAACAGAAACCCACCCTCCTCACAAAGGTGCAGATTGTAATATTTATCCCACAGATATAACGTTACAAAGCTGTTTTCCGAATATTTTGATGTTTTACTTTTATATTTATCAAAAAGCTCCTTATCCTTGGGAACTACCTTTCTGAAAACCATATATTACAAAATCTCCTTGACTGCATTTAATATTTCATCTGAAATATTTTCAATAGTTCTTAACTTATTGCCGGGTGCACAATTAATTCTTCTCCAATTCTGATGTGCGGCAACAAAATGTGCGTTTTCATAGCTTGCCTTAAGATATTCCAGGTCATTCTCGTGAATGTCCTTTTCATCCTTGCCTGTTATTTTGTTTTTCCTCGCCTCATTAAGGTGAGCCGAAATTTCTGGAGGCATATCCAGAAACAGCACCATATCAGGCTTGGGAAGCCCCAGCTTTTCATACTCAAAATCATAAAGCCAGTTTATGTATTCTTCCTTTTCTTCATCGCTTTTCATTTTCGATGCCTGATGCACCATGTTGCTTGTTACGTATCTGTCGGCAATAACGATGCCGTCAGTTAAAAACTTGCCCCACTTTGTCTTATAGGATGCAAAGCGGTCAACTGCAAAGAAAGCCGATGCGGTATAAGGATTAACATCATACGCACTTTTGCCGAAATCACCCTTTAAATACATTTTTACCAAGGCTGACGAGTCCGACTCATAATCCGGGAACGAAATCCGCATAACCTTTTTGCCTTCGTTTAAAAGATTATTATACAAATTTACAGTCTGCGTTTCCTTACCGCTGCAATCAACGCCTTCTATAACAATAAGCGGCATAGCTGTTGCCTCCTTTTTGTGTCATTAAATCAAACTTCCGTACTGCGGAGTTTATACCAAAAAAAGTGTTGCAGTTACCTAATCAAAGTAAACTGGCATTCACATACTTAAATACTGCTCACGCTTTTCCTTTGCCTTACCGCAGCTCATTTTTCCTTCGGGGCATGCTCCTGCTACGCAAGGAGGACCTGCCTTTTTAAACAAATTGGGAGCAACAGCCTTTACAAGCTTAAGCATTTCATCACTAAGTGCTCTTATTTCCCACTGTGCTCTTTCGCACGAGCGGTGGTTAAAGAAGTTTTTAAGGCTTCGTACATTCATTGTAACAACCATCTTTGTCTCACAAGCATTGGGCAGCACAAATCTGGCATCTTCAATAGCCTTTTTCTTGCTTGCTGTTTTTGCAGCCTTTTCGTCCATGCCGGATGCAAGCATTTCGTTATAATGCTTTTCGCTCAAAATGTCGGTAAGACGGTTATAATCCTCCATGTCCTTTTCCATTGCCTTCACAAAAATTTCTTTTGCTTCGGGTATGGCTTCAATTTCGGGAGGCAATATGTATTCAAACATGCTTTCAGACACATATCTCTGGCTCTTTACACTATAGCTTGCAATTCTGTGTCGTGTAATCTGTGCCAAAAGTGAACGGCTTACGCCCTCAATTGCAAATGTAAATGTAACATGCTCTGTGGGGCTATCATGGCCTAAATTTGCGAGCATATCCAAAAATCTTTCAATCTGCTCAGGAGAAAGATTGTCCATAATCTCTGTAGCAGGTGAAGATGAATAGCATAACTTTGCCGCTGCGGCAACAACTCTTTCGGGGTCGGGTGTATGTGCAATAAGCTGAACTTTCATAATTAAATCTCCTCATTATACCAATTTTATTAACCGGGAGCTCCGCATGGGACACTCCCTACACACAGCCAACCCACAATCTCGTTTTTTCACAAGCTAAAGTGAAAACGAATGAATGGGAGTGTCGCTGTTCATCATAAAAGTGTTGCAGTTACCTAATCAAAGTAAACTGACACATGTCAATTTTGTTTATACTTCCAGCCTGTAAACATTACCTTAAGTGCAAACACAGGGAGTGCTGTCATTCGCATAAATCTCCAGGGTTCTTTTTTAAGTCGGTAAAACCACTCTAAGCCGTGCTTACAGTAAAACTCGGGAGCACGCTCCACGTTACCTGCAAAAACATCAAGACAGCCGCCTGCACCTATCATGGCTTTTACATCAAGCTTTTCACGGTTGTCATAAATCCAGTTTTCCTGCTTGGGAAAGCCTAAGCATACCAAGAGTAAATCGGGCTTTGCAGCATTTATATCCTCAATAACTTCACCATCGTCGGTAAAATATCCGTCGTGAGTACCTGCAACAACCAAGCCGGGGTAATCACGCTTAAGGTTTTCAGCCGCCGTTTCCGCAACGCCCGGCTTTGCACCTAAAAGATACACACTGTAGCCAGTTGACGCCATAACAGGCAAAAGCTCCTTTAACAGGTCAAAGCCTGCAACCCTCTCGGGCAATTTATTACGCAATATTTTAGCTCCGTAAACAACACCTATTCCGTCGGGAATCATCAAATCTGCGCTGTTTAATTTTTCCATAAATTCTTCGTTTTTGGAGGCATATAATATAATTTCCGAGTTGGGTGTATAAATAATCTTGCCTCCGTCTGAGTCAAAAAAGCTCAGTGCAACCTGCTTTGCCTCACTCATTGTGATTTTGTCAACCTTTGCACCAAGAATATTCACTTTTTGTATCATGTTACCATCTCCTTCGGCACATAAAACTTCAATATATATTTTATCACTTTTCCCGCCTGTTAGCAACATAAAGTTGAAATTTATTTCGTTTTATGGTAAACTTGATTTCAGGTTATAAACACACGAAAGAAGGTGACTTAGGTGAAAAAACTTGTTATAGGTATTCTTGCTCACGTTGACAGCGGCAAAACCACCCTGTCGGAGGCAATTCTCCATCACACAGGTGCAATCCGACACTTAGGCAGGGTTGACCATAAAGACACATTTTTAGACAATAACGAGCTTGAAAGAGAAAAAGGCATTACCATTTTCTCAAAGCAGGCGGTTTTTTCAACCATGGACACCTCCTTTACACTTTTAGACACTCCCGGTCACGTTGATTTTTCAGCCGAAAGCGAAAGAACGCTTTCTGTGCTCGATTATGCGGTGCTTGTAATCTCGGGCTCGGAAAAGGTTCAGAGCCACACGGTTACCCTCTGGAAGCTATTGAAAAAATACAACGTTCCTACCTTTATTTTTGTAAATAAAATGGATATTTCCCACTATTCCGAGGAGGAAATTCTTTCATCTGTTCACTCGGAGCTTGACGCAAACTGTGTGGATTTTTCCAATATGGATTATGAAGCCATCGGCATGTGTGACGAAATACTCATGAACATATATCTCGACGAAGGTGAGATATCCACTACTGATATTGCCTATGGCATCAGACGCCGCAGTATCTTCCCTGTTGTTTTCGGCTCTGCACTTAAAGAGAAGGGCGTCGAGGAGCTTCTTGCCCTACTGGATGGGTACACCCTTCCCCCTTATGAAACAAGCTTGTTCGGGGCAAAGGTTTTCAAAATCAGCGAGGACGAGCGTGGCAACCGCTTAACCCATATGAAAATCACAGGCGGCACACTTTCGGCACGTGACGAAATTGAGCTTGATACCCTGCGTGAAAAGGTTAACGAAATCCGCATTTATTCGGGTGTAAAATACCGTAGCACAGGCTCGGTTACTCAAGGCGAGGTATGTGCTGTAACAGGGCTTTCAAAAACCTTTCCCGGGCAAGGTATAGGATGCGAGGCATCCTCCTCTCAGCTTACGCAGACACCCTTGTTTTCCTACTCGGTAATCCTTCCCGATGGGGTTGACCCACTTGGTGCAATCAACACTCTTAAAAAGCTCGAGGAGGAAGAAAGCGAGTTAAACATCACCTGGAACGAGCAAACAAAGGAAATTTCCCTTGGTATTATGGGCGATGTGCAGCTTGAGGTGTTAAAGCGTATTATCAAATCCAGGTTTAACATGGATGTGGAATTTGCTCAGGGCAAAATCATATATAAAGAAACTATCAGAAACACCGTTGAAGGCATTGGTCATTATGAGCC
>JAFUJG010000122.1 GCA_017468215.1 Clostridia bacterium
CGAGAGCACAAGCATTTCGCCCTTTGCTTCCTGACAGCTTGCCGCCTTTGCAACATATGCCACATCGGTAGGAACAATAAATCCCTCGTTCTTTGCACTGCATTCAATGTTCATTGAAGATTCGGCAACGGCACCCGATGCGGAAAGCCCAAGCTTGGAAATGCCTGCAAGCGCCCCATCGAGGATAGTGTCGTTACAGGTGAGCGAATAGGTTACCCGCTTGGCATTTACAGCAAGGTCAAGCATGGTTTTCAAGAGCTTTGCGTAATTCGCATCAAAGGATTGGGTTAATTCCTTTACGAAGAAATAGTAATCAACGCCGTTGAGCTTCTGATTAAGCTCATCCTCGCAGGAGAAATAGCTCATTGCACGCCTGAGTGCTGCGGAGTGACCGTTTCTTGCCATCCAGTTTTCACGGCTGAGCTTTTCCTGGAGAAGGATTTTATTGATATCCTCTACACTTTGCTCAAAATTAGTTTCACGAATGATTTCGCCAACCAGAGCCAAGGCGTTTTCAATGTTGCTCTTAAGAGCTGAGAAGGATACCCTCAGCTTTGCACTTACCCTGTTACGGTCATCAAGAGGTGCAAAGGTATCTACAGAGGCAGAGAAAGAGCCAAGGTTAATTTTTATCTGATTTATTACCTGCATTGCAGTTTTTGTTTTTGTGGCAAGCCTGCCAAGGAAGCGAGCCGCAAGAGATATGTCTACAACGCTTTTTGTGTCAAAGCCGTCAAGGTCAAAATAAAGGGTGGTATACACAATGCCCTTTGTTTCGATATTGTGGTAAAGCACCTCTCTGTCACCTAACGTAAGCTTTTCGAAGGGGATTTTTTCACTTTCGGGGTTAATATATTCAAGGTTAAGCACAGGAATTGTGGCAAGTGCCTCGGGGGTATCCTCACTATTTTGCATTTTCTTTAAGCTGTCAAGCTCTGCCTGTGCAGCCATGAGGCCTTCTTCGCCGATTTTTTCACGATATGCTCTCACACGGTCTGCTTCGGCTTTTTCTTTTTCCTCGGCAAGATTTGCATCGGGAACAAGCTTTACAAAAGCACTATGCTTGGATTGGAGGAAAATTTCCTCCAAAAGACGTTCGAAATAGTCGCCCTCCAGCTTTTCACGCAGTGAAGCAAACTCGTTTTCGTAGGTCAGAAGAAGGGTGGGGTCACCGCCGTAGAGCCAGGATGCCATTACCCATGTGCAATAAATAAGACCTGCAGGCTGATTGCCGAATTCTGCCTCACGCATTTTAAATTCCATCTGGTTAATGTTGGCTCTTATAATTTCTTTATCGATACCCTTCTTTGCAATATCCGAAAGAATTTCCAAAACAGCTGCTTTAACGGCGTTTTCGTCGCTGCCGCAACGCTTCATTGCAATAGTTACATAGGGGCTGATAAGCTGGTCATCAAGATACGCCCAGACCTCCTGGCATATGCCACGGTCTAAAAGCGCCTTTTTCAGCGGAGATTCGTTATTGGAGCAGATGGATGTTACCAAAATATCTGTTGCCATGAGCTTTTCGTGCTCGTCAAAGGCTGCCGCCTTGAAGCCCATTGCGTAATGTGTTGCAACGCTGTCACTTTCGGCAGAATCGTATTTTTCCTCAAGGTAAAGCTCGCCTCGGTCAGGCTGTACGCCTACCTTTACATCGATATTTATTCTGTCGTATGCATTAAGATAGCCCTCGCTGATTATGCGAAGCTTTTCCTCAACATCCATATTGCCGTAAAGGTAAATATAACTGTTTTCGGGATGGTAAAACTTTTTATGAGTTTCGATAAACTCCTCATAGGTAAGGCTTGGGATTGCCTTGGGGTCACCGCCTGAGTTTTTCGAGTAGCACACGTCGGGGAACATGGAGTTCTGGAGGTATTCGCCAAGGAGCGAATCTTCAGAGGACATTTCACCCTTCATTTCGTTGTAAACAACGCCACGGAAACATTCCTTTTCGCCGCCCTCGTAATGCCAGCCTTCCTGGAGGAAGATTTCCTTCTTATTGTAAATGGCAGGATGGAAAACAGCGTCCAGATATACATCCATCAGGTTTTCAAAGTCCTTTTCGTTACAGCTTGCAACCGGATACATTGTTTTGTCGGGATATGTCATTGCGTTAAGGAAGGTTTGCATGCTGCTCTTTAAAAGCTCAACAAAGGGCTCACGCACAGGATATTTATCGCTTCCGTTAAGAACGCTGTGCTCTAAAATATGCATAACGCCTGTATCGTTTTCGGGAACAGTTTTAAAGCTTATTGAAAAAACCTTATTGTTATCATCTGCGGCAACATATACAAGCCTTGCACCGCTTTTTGTGTGCTGGCCAATGTACACATCCGCTTTGATTTCATCAACATACTTTTTTTCGGTAAACAAAAAGCCGTGATATGTTTTGTTAAGTTCAAACATTTTCATTCTCCTTCTATTTAGTTATACGATAAAACAAACGGGACGATGTGGGCATCGTCCCCTACAATTATTCTGCCAGGAATTTTTTAAGTTCTTCCATTCTTTCTACGGCGTCACGATAGCCGTCACGGTAGAGCTTATCAAGCTTGTCGTGGTCAAGCTCCATTCGTGCAACATCAACAGGCTCCTTGGGGCGGAACACAAACACATCCTTGCCCTCGTGCTGGTCAATAAAATCAAGTGCCTCGTTGTATCTTACATGCCTTGATGCAGCCGCTTCGGCAAACTTGGGGTATTTTCTGCCGTAGAGCTTTTTGATATATGTTACCTCAGAGGAGGGCTTTTTAACAAATCCCTTATGCTGAGTAAGAATAACAACTGCCTTTTTGTTGCCGTTCTCTAAGCTATATTTTACCGGAATAGAGTCAAGTATGCCTCCATCGAGATATTTTTTTCCGTTTATATGTACCATACGTGAAATAATGGGAAGCGAAGCGGATGCACGTATCATATCCATGTCACGCTTTAAGTCCTCCACGTGAAGGTATTCAACCTCACCTGTTTCAACGTTGGCACAAACAGTATAAAACTTACAGGGGTTTTCCTTAAAAGCATCGTAGTCCGCAGGTGCCAGCTTGTTGGGAAGTGTATCGTACACAAATTTTACCCCTACCATATCACCTGTGAGAAGAAGGCTTCTTTTACTGCAATAACGCCAGTCGTTCATATATTTCATGCTTATATCGTATGTTCTGCCACGCTGCTTTGTAATATAGTTCTGTCCGAAGGTAGCACCTGCCGAAACGCTGTAGCAGTTGTCAAACTCTATATTATAATCAAGGAAGGCATCCAAAACACCTGCTGTATAAAGACCTCTTGAGCCGCCGCCTTCAAGTATTAAAGCTGTTTCATCCATTGTCAAAACTCCTTTTATGGTATCAATACAATATATTTTACTCCATTTTTCCGTAAAATTCAAGCTTTTCCCACAGCTTTATCATAGCAAGGGTGTCAAGTGCACAGTATTCCTTCAAATCCCGCATGGCATTTTCCCTTTCTGCAGGGGTCATTTTACCTAACCGTGCATACACGCTTTCTGCCTGCTGTCCGTTTTTTATTGCCATGCGTGAATAGGAAAGCTTTTCGTCATCAGGATAAAGTGCAGGCAGTACCTTTTTCAGACTGCTCTTACCCTCCATACGGCGATTTACAAGAAACTTTTTCTCGAAGGGTTTTTCCAAATCTACAAGATTGTCACGTATTATACCAAGCTTTTGGGCGTATTCTCCGTGGCGTTTCATAAGACACTCAATGCAGATTTTTTCGTAATCGGAGTACATAAGTACACAGTGATTTTCTTTTATATATTCACAGAGCTTTTCGGCAGCTTCTTTTTCGCAGTAGTTGATGCCGTCGCCTATAAACTCATAATGAACACTTTCGGCGCCCTCGTTTTCAATAAGATGATACGAAAACTGAGTGATAACCGTATCCATAGGAGAGAGTATAGGGTCGGTGGGATGAAAAACCTCCATGGTTTCAAAGTCAAGAAAGCCCAATGGATAGCTGAGCTGAGAAAGGAACGCACGGATGTCCTCTTTGGAGTAAACATCCTCGTCGGTATTGCGAACCATAATCTCACGCCTTGCCCTTTCGTCACAATCGGGCAGCCCGAGATATTTGTCAACGGTTTTTACGCCCTTCTGGTAAAGGCTCATTTTTTTCGAGAAGGGTATTGCCTTTAAGGAAAAAATGCTGTTTTCATCCTTTGCAAAGCAATCCTCCAGATATGGGCACGAGCCGCATTGCTTCACAAGCCTGGGGCTTGGCACCTCGGGCAGAGAAATGTTTGCAAAGATATCCTTAAGCTTTTCGCCAAGCTTTCGCTCACGGCGGTCGTTGTTTACGTTTATAACAGTGAGTACCTTGCCTGCGGAGCCTTCACGGTCGATAGCACACACATAGCAGTTGCCAACCTTAACTCCTGCCTTCTGCATAATTATTTTTGTGTAAAGAAGCTCGTCAATCCAACGGGTGTATCTGCTGGTGGGACGCACGGCATATATATCGTATGCACCGTTTTCCAGCATTATAACATCACAGCGTGCAGAGGCGTTTTTTACTGCAAAGGTTGCGTTATATATAACCTGCTCGCCTTTATCTATAATATAACGGGTATCCTCGGCACTGTGACGCACATCTCCGTACACGGTTACGCCGTCGGGAAAGCTTTTGAGCATGTCCTTCTGCACTTCTTTAAGGCGGAAGGAGAGATTGTACTTTTCTCTTAAGCTTTTGCTTTTATCCCTTGCGGTGAGATACGCCTGCCTGGGACAGCCGTTGAATTTTGCAAAATTAAATTGTGTAATCATACATTTCACCTACCTTACACGGTGAACCCCCTTGGGTTCATAACCCAAAAGCTGGCTCATGCCGAGATAATCACACATAAGATAAATAATCGAAAGCCACATCTCAGTACCTTTAAGACTTACCTCTCCTCCGAATTTAAAGGCAAAGCCGTCCTCTTTAAGCTGCGAGATAAATACAGGAAGCATTTTTACGCACCACGCCTCGCCCTCGCTGTGGCGATACGAGGTAAAACCTTTGGCAAAATACAAGGGGTGAATAATGTCAAGAGCATCACAGGCGTTGTCGGGTACGCTTTTTTTATCGGCATATGCCAGAATTGTGTCAACCGCTTCTTTTATATATGCTGCCTTGTACTTGAACTGGTCATAGGTGCCTCTTGTGAGGCGGTAATATCCGTTCACCCTGAGGTTTATGTCGCCTTCGCCCCACAGTCCGTCGGGAAACTGGTTAAGGGCAAGCCAGGAAAACAGGCTCTCGGGGGATTTTGCCCCGTAATGCTTTTTGTTCATATAGCAGGCCGTGGCAAATATGTCGGTATAATGCCCTGCATCCCAGGCATCACTTTTCCACTTTAAGCTATCAAGGAATTCCCACACATCAAGGTTTTCCACACAATTAAACCTTATGGGCTTTTCACCTAAAATTTCCAAGGCGTAGGAGGCTGACATAACACATTCGTATTCGAGCTTATCCTGCTGGAAGCCTTTAATTTGGGCAATCAGCTGCTCTTTTGTCATAGACTTCGGTACAGAATTAAAAAGTGCTGCAATTTCGACCGCATCGCAAACGGCACGGCGTTTTTCTCCGTCAGTTTTTGAGTTGGTAAATCCGTTTGCATCAAAATGTGAGGTTATCATATCCTGATAGCTGTTTTTTACGGTAGCTGCAAAGGAGGCTATCATATTTTTAAATTCTTCACTGTTTTTTCTTTGGGCAAGGCGGTTTTTTATAACCCTTGCAGGTGTTCCGCCAACAATACAATAGGGCGGAACATTGTGTGTAACGGTAGCACCTGCGGCAATAATGCTGTGCTCACCCACTTCTACGCCGTCACATATTACGGCATTGGCACCAATCCATACATCCGAGCCGATAACTATGCCCTTGCGGGTGTTTAGCTGGGTGCATATGGGCTTGTCCAGATGGGAAAAGCCGTGGTTTTCGCCAAAAATTTTTGCCCCGGGTGCAATACGTACACAGTCGCCCAAGGAAACCTTTCCGTGCACAACACAATAGCTGTTGAAGGAGCAGTTATCCCCTGCGGTAATTTCAAGGGAGCGTAAAAGCGCATGTGAGCCAATAAGGTTTTTTTCGCCAAAGGAGCCTTTAACACCATACAAATACGCATCGTGAGCCACCACGCTACCCTCGCCGAAGGTTATGGGATAATTTTTCGAAAGCTCGCTTTGCCATGCGGCTTGCTCTGCCTTTTCGTTTTCGGTTAATCTGTTCCAGGGAAGAAACTCGTATTCTTTTGAAAAATAATCCATAACAAAACCTCCTCCGGAGCTTAATTATCATAAAATAAGGAGCAACCTGGGTTGCTCCTTAGTCGTTGCAGTTTAGTTCAAACCCTTAGGGTTGTTCTTCTGCCAGTTCCATGAATCTCTGCACATGTCTTCAAGATTCTTCTCTGCCTTCCAGCCGAGCTTTTCAAGAGCCTTGGAAGCATTTGCATAACACTCAGCAACGTCACCGGGACGACGTTCTTTAACAACATACTTAACAGTAAGGTCGTTTGCCTTTTCAAAAGCGTGTACAACATCAAGAACGCTGTAGCCGATACCTGTACCGAGGTTGAAAATTTCAGTTCCGGTGTTTTTGTCTGCATATTCAATAGCCTTAACGTGGCCCTTTGCAAGGTCAACAACATGGATATAGTCACGTACGCCTGTGCCGTCATGTGTGGGGTAATCGTCACCAAACACGCTGAGCTCGGGAAGCTTGCCTACAGCCACCTGTGTAATGAAGGGCATGAGGTTGTTTGGAATACCGTTGGGGTCTTCACCGATTCTGCCGCTTTCATGAGCACCGATGGGGTTAAAGTAACGAAGAAGCACAACGCTAAGGTCCTTGTTTGCAACAGAAGCGTCTGTAAGAATCTGTTCAATCATGTACTTTGTCCAACCGTAGGGGTTTGTACAGCCTGTGTCCATACCTTCAACAAGGGGTACCTGCTTGGGCACACCATAAACTGTTGCAGAGGAGGAGAATACAATTTTATTACATCCGACTTCTTCCATAACCTCTAAAAGAGCAAGAGAGGAGTCGATGTTGTTTCTGTAGTAGGAAATGGGAATTCTTACGCTTTCACCAACGGCCTTAAGACCTGCAAAGTGAATAACTGCATCAATCTTGTTTTCTGTAAAAATCTTTCTGAGGGCTTCCTTATCACAGCAATCTGCCTCATAAAACTGGAAATCCTTACCGGAAATTTCCTTAATTCTGTTAAGCGCTTCAGGCTTACTGTTGGAATAGTTATCAACAATAACAGCCTCATGACCTGCCGCAAGAAGCTCAATACATGTATGAGAACCTATGTAGCCTGCGCCGCCTGTAAGTAATACTTTCATATCCAAATCCCCTTTTCATTATTGTCCATATAATTTTATCAAATCCAACCCGACTTGTAAAGGGTTTTGCGAAATAAAGCTTTAAATTTTTACTGTTTTGTAGTACAATGATTAAAAAGGCGGTGATTTTTTGCTTTTATCCTTTCTTGCTACGATTGTAGCAGTAGCTTCTTCATTTGGGATTACATTTCTTTTTTTTAAACATTATTATATAGATTTTTCCTTTGCACTTTATTTTTTGTCTTTAGCTACAGCATTTTTAACATGGCTGTTTACCATACCCCAGAAAACATATCTTAAACCGTTTATGACCTTTGCGGCTTGCTTTATGCTTTTTTGCATTGTATACAACTTTCTGGTTGCCTTGCCGCTTTTTATAGCGGTCATTATTGTATGCCTGCTTCTGCCTCGCAGATATACAAAAGAGCGGATTTTGTTTGCTGACAACAGTGTACCCGTTTTTATCCGCTATAACAGAAAGATTTCACCAAGGCGGCATTTAAGCCGTATGTGCATAATTTCGGGATTAGTTGCAATGGTGTTGTTTTTAGCAACATTTTCCCTTCCTTCGCCTTATGGCGTGTGGGGCATAAAAGCCTTTCCGGTTGACCTTGCTGAAAAGGTGCTGTATTCTGACGAGGCGGTGCCTTCGGGCATGGTAACCTGTGCTACAGGCTATGACAACGCCGCCATACTTATAAATTCGTTTACGGAAATAGAAACAGCAGAGGGCATCATGCCCTCCCCCGCCCAGAGTGCAGGTATGCTCATAGGTGATGTTATTACAACAATTGATTCGCAAAGAGCAAAGCTTTCAGACTTTCTTACAAAGGGACCCGACGGAAAAACAGTTGAGGTTGCTTTTGCCCGTTCTGATAATAAGGGAAACGTTACACATCACACTGTTACCTTAGAGCCTCATTACAGTATTAAAGACAAAAAATACATGATAGGCATAACCTACTATGATGCTTACATGATAGGTATGTACTCCTCTGTTCAGACTGTTTCCTTCATGTATCCGGAAAACGGAATTTTTGCCGCAACGGCACACTCCTCCGACATGGAAACTAAAACAGACCATTACACCCATATTATAAAAAGTGCCAACGTTACCGGTAGAGACGATACAGGGCTTGTTGCAACAGCGGGCGATGTTTTAGGCGAAATTTTTCTGATGAACCGCTACGGCTCCTTTGGTATATGGGTTCCTGAGGGCGGCAATCCCCTTCCCATTGCTAAAAAGAACGATATAAGACTGGGCAAGGCAACAATGCTCTCATCCTTTGAGGATAATATCGTTAAAGAATATGAGGTGACTGTAACAGGCACCTACAGAATAGATAACCGTGACGTAATCTGCCTTTTGGCAACGGATGAGCGTATAAAGGATTTTGGCGGTATCACAAGAGGCATGTCGGGAAGCCCTATTATACAGAACGGGAAAATAATCGGCGCACTTTCCAACACTGACAGCGAAGGCTATTGTGCATACGCAACCTTTGCCTATGACATGGCACATGAAATTTATATGAACGCAGACAAACTTACATTAAATAAGGAGGACTGATTATGGTTCTTGAAAAAAGCACCCCTGTTACCCGGGAGCGAAATTGGGGGATTGATTTACTCAGAATAGTTTCCATGTTTATGGTGGTTTTATTGCACATATTAGGCCCCGGCGGAATAATATACGAATCGGGCAAGCTTACCCCCATGTACAACATCGTGTGGCTTGTGGAAATGATGGCTTTCTGTGCGGTCAATTGCTACGGTCTGATTTCAGGCTTCGTAGGTGTTGACACAAAATTCAAGTACTCAAACTTTGTGCTCATATGGTTGCAGGTTGTTTTTTACACCGTGGGCATCACATTGTTTTTTCACTTTAAGTACCCCGATACAATCCCTCTGAGCCAGGTAATAAGGTCAGCTTTTCCTGTTTCTCACAATTTTTATTGGTACTTTACCGCATACGCAGGGTTGTTCTTTCTTATGCCTTTGCTTAACAAGGGCGTGAAAAGTCTTTCGAAAAAACAAGCGGCAATTCTAATTATCACCATGTTTTTTGGTCTTTCCGTGCTTCCTTTGATAAGCGGTACAGACCCCTTCCGTGTGGTGCAAGGTTACAGTACCGTGTGGCTTATATTCCTTTATCTTGTAGGTGCTTACGTAAAACTTCACGGACTTTTCAAAAGCAAAATTATTCTGCCTCTTATTTTGTATGCAGCAGCAACTTTTACCTCCTGGGGTATGAAGCTCTATAACGAGACCGTTGCCCCCTGCGACAAATGGAATGAGCTTGCCAGCGGTGTTTATGTTCAGTACTCTGCTCCCATGGCATTCATTTCGGGGTTGGCGATTTTTCTTATTTTTTCACAGATTAAGCTCTCTCCCAAGGCAGGAAAGGTTATATCCTTTATTTCTGCATCCTCTTTCGGGGTTTATATTATTCATAATCATCCTCTTATGTGGGACAGATTGATTACATACAAATATGCTTCGTATGTAAATTTAAGCATTCCCAAGCTGTTGGGAGCAGTGCTTCTTACGGCAATTTGTTTTTTTGCTGTTATGTCCCTGGTTGATACGGTAAGATTGTTACTTTTTAAGCTTCTCAAGCTTAAACCTCTTTTGCAAAAGGCAGAAAATAAAATACTGGGCGAATTATAAAAGACATGAAATATAAAACGGATGTTGCTCTAATGCAACATCCGTTTTTATTATCTTATCTGACCTGTGCCTTCGATGATATATTTATATTATGTAATTTCTTTTAATCCCATAGGACCACGTGCATGGAGTTTTTGAGTGGAAATACCCATCTCTGCACCAAAGCCAAATTCGCCGCCGTCGGTAAATCGGGTGGAGGAGTTGTGGTAAACAGCAGCAGAGTTAACCTCACGGAAAAACTTTTGTGCATTGTCGCCATTTTCAGTAATAATTGCCTCTGAGTGGTGCGTGGAATATTTTTCAATGTGAGCAATTGCCTCGTCAATATCCTCTACAACCTTAACCGATATGATAAGGTCCAAAAATTCTGTGGCAAAGTCTTCCTCGGTTGCCGCTTCTACCGGAATAATTGCCTGTGTTTTTTCACAGCCGAGGATTTTGCAGCCTTTTGATTTAAGTGCCACATATATCACAGGCAGGAATGTTCTTGCAATGCTTTCGTGAACAAGAAGTGTTTCGGCCGCATTGCACACACCTGTGCGCTGGGTTTTTGCATTTATGATAATTTCTGTTGCCATTGCATAGGACACATCGTCGTCCACATAGATGTGACAGTTTCCTGTACCTGTTTCGATAACAGGCACGGTTGCGTTCTGAACAACGCTCTTTATGAGACCTGCACCGCCACGGGGAATGAGCACGTCGAGATATTCGTTCATTTTCATCATGGCTGTTGCACTTTCACGGCTTGTATCCTCACAAAGCATAATGACATCGGGAGAAATATTGGTTTGTTCCAGCGCTGAGCGCATAACCTTTACAATACACTTGTTTGAGTTTATTGCATCGCTTCCGCCACGAAGCAACACGCTGCTGCCGCCTTTAAGGCACAACACTGCTGCATCTGCGGTAACGTTGGGGCGAGCCTCGTAGATTATGCCTATTACACCCATGGGTACACGCACCTTTTTAAGCTTTAACCCATTGGGACGGCTCCACTCCTCGCACACCTCGCCGATAGGGTCGTCAAGCTTTGTAATCTCCCTTACGGAAGCTGCAATGGCTTTTATTCTTTCCTCGGTGAGAAGAAGCCTGTCAACAAGAGACTCCTTTATACCTTTTTCATGGGCCGTTTCAATATCTTTTTTGTTTTCTGTAATTA
>JAFUJG010000123.1 GCA_017468215.1 Clostridia bacterium
CAAGTGGGGGAAGGTCTGAAAGTGCCATTTCGCAGGTAACCGTTTCTTTAGATTTGATGTTGTCGAAATCGAAGAATTTATTTTTAAGACCAACGAAAACTACTCTGCGTCTGCTTTGAGGCACACCATAATCGGCAGAGCACAATATTTTATATTGAACATTGTAGCCTAAAGCTGTTAACCGTTCAATAATGCTATCTTTAATTTGTCCCTTAAAAAGCCCCACCAGCCCCGGAACGTTTTCAATTACAAAGGCTTCTGGATTAATTTCCTCTACCAATCTTATATAAGAAAGGTATAGTTTGTTTCGAGGGTCATCAAATTTTCTTGGACCCGATAAGGACATTCCCTGACAAGGCGGACCGCCGATTATCAAATCAATTTTTTTATCGCCAATGTGTTTTTTTATATCAGAAAGAGTTGTTGTGGTTATATCACCGCATATAGTTTTTGCGTTTTTATGGTTATTTTCAAATGCCTTTAATGCAGTAGCGTCATTATCTATTCCAAGAAGAATATTAACTCCAGCACATTCAAAGCCATAAGATAAGCCACCGCAACCACAAAACAAGTCAATTGCATTTATATTTCTCATCAAACCACCTAAGTAAATCAATCTTACATCTTAACAATGCACATTTATTCATAATAATTATACCATATTGGCAGGGAAAAATCAAGAAGTGGAACGAACGTTTACACTTTATTCCATAAAATACAAAAATCCCGTATCTAATTTTCATTAGATACGGGACTCTTTACTTATTCACATCAGCTTACCCGCACTTCAACGGTTAAATCCTCCCACTGATTAGCACGGAGGTAGTTGCCGCCGGATTTACGGAAAGTCTTTGCGGTTTCAAAGTCAATTCTGAATTCCCAAGAAAGTACAATTTCAGGTATTTCCTCGAATTTTTCAAGAACTCCTTGTTTATCTAAGAGCAGCCTGTGCAGCAGCAAGTCTTGCGATCGGCACACGGAATGGTGAGCAGGATACATAGTTGAGGCCAATCTTGTGGCAGAATTCAACAGATGTTGGGTCGCCGCCGTGTTCGCCGCAGATACCGATGTGGAGGTTTGGATTTACAGGCTTACCGAGCTTGATAGCCATATCCATGAGCTTACCAACACCTGTCTGGTCGAGCTTAGCAAATGGGTCGTTCTCGAAAATCTTTGTATCATAGTAAGCGTCGAGGAACTTACCAGCGTCGTCTCTGGAGAAGCCGAATGTCATCTGTGTAAGGTCGTTTGTACCGAAGCAGAAGAAGTCAGCTTCCTTAGCGATCTCATCAGCTGTGAGACAAGCTCTGGGGATTTCGATCATAGTACCAACTTCGTAAGCGAGCTTAACGCCTGCAGCAGCAATTTCTGCTTCAGCTGTAGCAACTACGATGTCCTTAACGTACTTGAGTTCCTTAACTTCGCCTGTAAGAGGAATCATGATTTCGGGCTTAACTGTCCAATCGGAGTGAGCAGCCTGAACCTTGATAGCAGCTCTGATAACTGCCTTTGTCTGCATTGCAGCGATTTCAGGATATGTTACTGCAAGACGGCATCCTCTGTGACCCATCATGGGGTTGAACTCGTGGAGAGATGCGATGATAGCCTTGATGTCTTCAACAGTCTTGCCCTGAGCCTTAGCGAGAGCAGCGATGTCAGCTTCTTCTGTGGGAACAAAGTCGTGAAGCGGCGGGTCAAGGAATCTGATTGTTACAGGGTTGCCCTTGAGTGCTTCGTAGAGAGCTTCGAAGTCGCCCTGCTGATAAGGAAGAATCTTTTCAAGAGCAGCTTCTCTTTCTTCAACTGTATCTGAACAAATCATTTCACGGAAAGCAGCGATTCTGTCAGCTTCGAAGAACATGTGCTCTGTACGGCAAAGACCGATACCCTCTGCACCAAGCTCACGAGCCTTTTTAGCGTC
>JAFUJG010000124.1 GCA_017468215.1 Clostridia bacterium
GCCACCTGTTTTTATGTAACTGTAAATAAAGCATTGTTTCCCAAAAGGGCAGCCTTTTGATTCGGTGCAGCCTTTGCAATTATGACTTTTTCCAAATCCGCAGTTGGTGCAATCTGCACCGCATATTGATTTATTCATTTTTATCCTCATGTGTTACGGAATAAACAGCATTATATTCTCTTTCGAGCTGTGGTCCTGTATATTCTCTGTTAAATTTGTCCGCTTGAATTTCACTTTCAACTGCGTACCAATCTTCATATATTTGTCCGTTGTTATTTACGAATCTATTAAGCTTATAGCACTGCACCAAAAAATATGCTCCGCAGCTTTTACACCTTATAAGCTTTCGATATCCGTCCTTACCATCATCCCAACGGTACAGAAACCAACGAATGCTTCCGTCAAGATTTTTAGGCTTGGGTTCATATTTTTTTACCAGTTCAAAATCTTTATTATCACAGCTTTTCATTTCTTTTTCCTCGGTTCCGGCAGTTCATCATACATTGACGCAAAAAGCTTATTTAAAAAATTTCTGTCATCTACATTCTCGACAAGTAGCATTTCCTTTGCGCCATCATAAGGTAGTTCATATGTTACATCCGACATAAGTGAAACGGCTGATTTTACTGGTTTCACAAGTAATCTGTCATCATATATACCGCCAATAATTTTTTCACGATAGTAGATGATATATTCGCCCATCATCGCTTTATATGTTATTTCTTTCAACTCGGATAGTTGTTCTAAAATAAAATCCAAATATGCTTTACTTGAAGCCATATTGCACCTCTCAAATTCAAGTTTATTGATATTAGTATATCACACATTTTACCTATGTTCAAGAAATCCGCCTTTGAAACGATAGCTTTTACGGTAAAAAACGATACGGCAATCGTACAAAATTGTATCAATTGCCGTATCGAATCTGTATTTGCACTCAATGAATAATACAATGAACCCTCTATTGAAAGAGGGTTCATTTTTATAAAAGCAATCAGTAATTTACCACGGGCTCCAATTGGTCGTTCCATATAAATACATTAAACTTATTGTAACCACTAAGAGGTTTTTCAGTCGTTATCTGCTTTTCCTCGTCTTCTTCTATACTTACATTTTTCCTGACCGCCGAAATCAATGTACCACCTTTGTCGAAAAATGCAATGTAAACCTGAACCTCACAATCATCCCCGTAATTTTTAAGTTTAACGGAAATATCTTTATCTCCCGCAATTTTTTCCGTTACCGCAACATCTATTCGTTTTACAGGAACTTCAACAATCAGTTCGGGAGCATATTCTTGTTGAGAAGATGCAAATATTTTGTTATCATCATTCGAAACAGTCAGCATTTGAACGCCCAGTGAAACCGTATCTCCTTCAAATGATTTTAAATAATCTGTAATATCCCATTCATACCATTGGTTTGCTCCTCCGACACCCGTGGTCGCTACGGATTCTGACGCATTAGGCTGATTATTCCAAGTAAGACTATCTTCCTCCCAGCTTGATGCATCTACAGGGAAAATGTCCATTTCTTTTGCATCTGTAAGGCTGGTGGCTATTGTGTACATTCTTATCCTTGCACTTGTCAATTCCTTAAGATTAACATCCGACACATCAAATTTAAGATATGTTCTTCTTTCGGGAGCAGAGTATTTAACATGTAAATAATCATCGTTATAATTTGTATCTGGTGTAGTTGATACAACGTAAGCATCTTCTGTGGGAGTAAGTATTTTTGTTTCTCTTTCATCTGTCCTTACAGCGTACACATAATCTCCGAATTTTGAAAACTCTACTTCTTCACCGTTAAAAACAACTGTGTCAATATCCTTTGCGTAAATTTTAATTCCGCTTGTAGGGCTTTGGGTAGAAACAAGCTTACTGCCTTCAATTACAAGTGTGTTTCCTTCATACTTCAAGCTCATATCAAAGATTCTTGTAGGGCTCTCTACCAAAGAAACTCCATCCTTCGTTAGCTTTGTTCCGTCTACCATAAGGATTGAATCGTGATTAGTATACAAAACTTTGCCGTTGTAGGAAAACTGTCCAAAATCATGGCGTTTTGGTTCATCCTCGTGAGAAATATAGTAATAGCCCGTATCGGCAATTTTATCTTCATTTGTAAAATCAATTTTAAGTGCCGATGCAACGGATGTATCAAAGCCTGTCTCAAGTCTTGTAATAGAGGCACCTTTATTATCTTCTCCTTCACGAACAGGGTATAAAACCGTATCAAAATTAACTTTATTTCGCTGCATTTTTACATATGCAGTATACTCAGCATCTTCAACCTTACCGTAGGTTTCGCTGTAATAACCATCGTCAATTCGGCATCTGTCCAAATCCTCGCTGTCTGCAGAAAAAATTTTTATGTTTGCACCTTCTGTAAAATTTGTTTTAGACTCTTTTGTCACAGGGTCAAGAGTGGGATTAGCATTAGGCATAAAATGCCAGGTTTGCTTAAAATCTGTAACACCATCGCCTTCTCCCACAATACTATCCGATACAATCCAGAACCCGGGACGTACAAACAATACGCTCCTGTAATGGGGAAATTCTTCATTAGAAAGCGTACATCCCTCATAAAAATCAAGTCCGTTATTTTGTGCATAATATGTAGTTTGGGTTTCTGCACCTTTTGTCTGTGCAACACCGCCTATTTCAATTGTGTTATGTGCTACTGTGGACCATCTTAACCAATTAGCCGTTTGGTCGGTAGATGAATATGTACCGTAACCCACGTCAGCAAGTAAAACCTTACCGTAAGCCGAACATATTATAGACAAGTGGTCAGGATGTCCGTGACCGTTATTGGTAAGATTATTATTTGCAATTCTTAAAAAAGTGTCATCTTCACTCCAGCCGCTTCTCATATTTGCAAATTGACCCACAGGGTAAAAGCTTGATGTGTAAGAAGGATATTTGCCTTCTTCGCCATTTGTGGCAAAGTAAAGGAGTTCTTCGTCTCCTAAAACCTTTGCATAATCGAGCACTGTACCTCTCATATCTGAATAGGCAGCATCACCAAATGTAGGATTATAACCGTTCACATGAGCACTGTCCACCATAAACTTTACGGGATAATACAAATAATCATTTAATTCTTCGGGGAACGAATATCCGTTATTGACAGTCAGCTTCTTAGCTCCTAAAAGCCCTGAAGGAACTGTAAATGCGTAACCCGAAGTTGATTCTCCAAAGGAAAAATCGCTCATGGTCTGCTTTTTTGCCATATAAGTGTATCGTGAAATACACATATCGTAATAGCTTTGGAAGGTTACCATTTCAGGTAAGAACACCGTTCCCTGAAAAAGTCCGTTAGTCTGAAAAAATCCCCAGTTGGTGTTTTTTGTCCAGTTCCCGTTATAGGAAAGGTTTATCATATCCTGATAAATGAACTTAATAATTTCAGTGTTTTTATCAGCCGTCATATTTGGGGCGGTTAAAAGTGACGGATAGGCGTTTGTAATATAGCGAAGCCTTTCCCCCGTTTCAAGAGTTCTGTTATAGCCTGCCTTGTTATTTGTTAAAAAGCTCATTATAACATCAACGGCCTTTTCGCCATATTCACTATTACCTTCCCTGTCCTTGTCGTACTCATAAGTTAAATAATTAATATAGTATAATCTGCAAAGCACATTAAGATACTCATCATCTGCACCATAAGGCTTCTTCCAGTCGGTAATGCTATCAAGTCCTTCCCAGGAATAAATATTGCCCTTAACCAAATTCCAGTTAAACATTGTTTCATTCCAGGAGGAATCACCCATTGCAAATAGGTTTAAAACCATAGTTTCCTCTTCACGAGTGCGTGCAAAAATATTTATTGTCGCTTTTTCAATTATTTTACCTTCAGGAATTTCGGTAAGGTCAAAGTTTATATACGTACGATAATTATTAGAGTCATAAGGATAACCTGAGTCACGCACTAAAAGAGTAGAGCTTGTTCCATGATTATAATTCGTGCCGCCTACGATATATGTATCTTTATTTGTTTTAATTGTCACCTCTGTACCATCTGTAAACTTTATAAGTATATACGGTTTTTCCGAGGTTTCACGGCTGAAAATTTCTGTAACATTACTACCCTTATATGCACCCATATACATAAAGGTTTGCTGTCTTTTACCGATATAGTCTGTTACATCATAGCTTATATCATTCCACTCTCCGTTAATATTCACCGTGCCGACCAGCAAATCTGTACCACCCGGTCCCATAAATGTGTTCCTTAATGCAAGCTCTGCTTTCCATGCACACTCGTCCAGCTCCGGCATAACAACATTATCTCGGTTCTTTATATATATGAAGAACGCTTCCTTTGCCAAAGTATAGTCCCCTGCTATTACGGCGCTTTCAACTTCGTACAAAACCTTTGTTCCACCCACGGCATAATCGTAGTTAAGCATTGGACTTGTTGTCCATTTTGTACCGTTCCACACTCCAAAAAACGCCTGATCGGTTAAGTTGTCCACCGCTTGTATAGTAATACAAGGAATGCATCCAATAAGCATAATAAACGTTATTAATACTGATAAAAACTTTTTCATATTTATCGCCCCGTACACACTTATTTAGTTTAGTTTATCACAGTTCTTATGCAGTTTCAATCACTTTTAATCGTCTGTAATTATAAATAAAAAACGATACGGCAATCGTACAAAATTGTATCAATTACCGTATCTTCTGGCGTCGATAAGAGGATTCGAACCTCCGACCTACCGCTTAGGAGGCGGTCGCTCTATCCTGCTGAGCTATATCGACATAATTTTTCATTTGTGCGTAAATAAGGAGAGCAGAATTACACATTGCAATTCTGCTCAGTTATGCGCAATTTACGCTTCTACCTTTACGATTTCCTTACCGTCATAGTAACCGCAAGCCTTACATACCATGTGGGGCTTTGTGTACTCGCCGCAATGAGAGCACTTTACCATACCGGGAATAAGAAGCTTCCAGTTAGCTCGTCTCTGACGCTTCTTCATTTTAGAAGTTCTTCTCTTGGGAACTGCCATTTTTCACACCTCACCATTTCCTGCTAATTTTCTGAAAATAGCGAAACGAGGGTCATACCTTGTCGTATCGCAATTACATTCTGATTTGTTTAAATCTGTACCGCACTTAGAGCACAGGCCCTTACAGTCATCGCTGCACAGATTTCGCATAGGCAAACTCGAATATACAAGTGACTCAACTGCTCCTGAAATATCAAGCACATGTCCGTTTAAGGTAAACATTTCGCTGTCAACCTCAACGTTTTCGCCTGTAATATTTTCTTCAGCTTCGCCGAATACGGTTTCTGCGATATCGCAGCCGCAACGGTCACAATAGGAGGTGTACTCACCCCGAAGCTCCAGAGCAATTTTCAGCGCACTGCCAATATTTTTAATTTCGCCTGTAATCTGAACAGGTTTTTCAAAGGTATATTCATTACCGGCAAACTCAAATGTGCCTACCTGAAATTCCTTTTCAATACTGAGCTTTGCACCGTCACTGTTGATGACGCTTGCAATATTTATCTTCATGCAATCACCTCGTGCCACCTATGGGCATTTTCAGCATTTCATATTCTACTACAAAGGAAATAATTTGTCAATATATTTTTCACTTAGTTTTGTAAAATTTTCCGAAAACTTTTTTATCCAGCACACAAAATACAATGCCGGCGGAAATGCACACCACAATATCCGCTACATACTGGCTCCAGAGAGGGAGCGTTGTCAGGTCAAATATCAGTTTATCGAAGGCGGGTCTTATTACAAAATACATCATCTGGGTGTACATAATGTGATACGACGCCTGCCCTACCCTTGCAAGTGTTTGTCCTACAAAGGTTTTTGAGTGTACATTTTTAAAGAAATACAAAAGCACATACATAAGTGCCGCAACATAAAATGCTGCTCCCATACCGCTTCGGTTCCAGGGCTCAACGGTAAACAGAGTGTATTCGTAGTCTGTAAAATACGGCAGAAGAATGTAAACAAGACCTGTTGCTGCCATAACCCCTACTACCCATGGCTTGATTTTTTCATAGGCTATGTACATACCAATTGCAATAACCAAAAGGTACCTTAAAACAAGTATCCTGTACACACCTTGCCCGAAGTTGCCTATTGTCCATATAACCTCATAGGCAAGATTAGTGCATCCTATTATTGCCACTCCCCATCCGCCGAGCTTCCTTATAAGCTCATACATACATGGAGCAATAAGCACAAAC
>JAFUJG010000125.1 GCA_017468215.1 Clostridia bacterium
CCGTTCCACTCCCGAAATACTCAACTGTGCAAATACCCTTATCGAAAATAACCGATACCGCATAAAGAAAGACCTTTACACAAAAAACGAAGGCGGTGAGGCAGTTGTTCACATACATGCCAAAACCGAAAATGAGGAAATGGAAAAAATTGTGGAGCACATAAACCGCTTGAAAAAACGTGGGTACAGGTATTCTGATTTTGCTGTTTTATACCGTTCGGGATTTTTATCAAGAGTGATTGAAAACAAGTTTAATGAAAACGGAATTCCCTACGAAATATTCGGCGGAGTAAAGTTCTTTTTAAGAATGGAAATCCAGGATGTTCTGGCGTATCTGAGGCTTTTGGTATTTGACGACGATGTTTCCTTAAGGCGGATTATAAACACCCCGAAACGAAGGTTCGGAAGGATTAAAATGCAACGGCTTAACGAGCTCAGGCAGGATAAAAGCCTTTTTGATACCCTGTGCGAAAACCTTGATGACAGCGTTTTAAAAAACAGCGGAGCAGGAGAGCTGTGTAAATTTATCCTTGATTTAAGAAAAGAAATCAGCAGCATGAAAATCCCCGAAATTGTTGAGCAAGTATGCGAAAAAACAGGATACGAGGCATACATCCGTGAGCTTGGTGACATGGAACGCCTCGATAACTTGTCAGAGTTTAAGCGTATTTGCTACGAATATGAACGCAATTTTGGCGAAAAGGTAACTCTGCAGGAATTTTTAAACCAGATAACCTTGCAGATAGATACAGAAAACGACGAAGAAAGCGACCTCGTAAAGCTGATGACCATACATTCGGCAAAGGGGTTAGAGTTCCCTGTGGTATTTGTAACAGGCTTTACCGAAGGCATTTTCCCTTCCTCAAAAACTATTGAAGACAGAAAAGAGCTTGGTCTTGAGGAGGAAAGACGCCTTTGTTATGTTGCACTTACCCGAGCCGAAAAGCAGCTTTATCTCACCGATTCTGAGGGTTATTCCCAGGTAGGTGCAAAAAAACTGCCATCCAGGTTTTTGTTTGAAATAGGCGAGGACAATTACATCCGACACGGCACAATACCAAAAGAACTGATGGAGGATGTGAAAAACAAAGGTGTTTTATTAAATGGCAGAAAAAAGCAGACACAGGTTTTAGACAAAGGCAGCGAGGTTGAGCACCCAATGTTCGGAAAAGGCAGAATTGTGGAAACAGACCGTGCAAGAGGCTGCTATAAAATCAAGTTTGATAAGCTTGCAAGCGAGAGAAACATATCAATGGATTATTTTGCAAACAAAAAGAAAATTGATACCGAAAGATATAATAAACCTGTAGAAGATAACAAGCCTGAGGAAAAAGAGAGTATTATAAGGAGTGAGCCTGCAGAACAGAAACCTCCTGAGCAAAAGATTCCTGAGGAGCCCATGGATGTTCCCCAAAAAATGGGGCAGAAAACATCCGAGCTTCCTGCCGATGTGCCCAAAACAGGCTGGCGATGCAGGGGCGTAAGTGACCTTGGAGCACCTGTAGGCACCTGTGAGCTTTGTAACAGGCAGATAATACGCTACGTTCATCACATGGTGCATAACCATTACCGCCCCCTTGATGTAGGCTGCGTTTGTGCAGGTAAGCTCGAAGGCGATATCGAAAAGGCAAAGAGAAGGGAAAGCGAATTCAAAAGCTCTGCCTCAAGGCGTAAAACCTTTAAAAACAGTCAGTGGAAAACCTCCAAGGGCGGAAACAGCTATAAAAAGGTCAACGACAGGATTATTGTTTTGTACCAGAACAAGAACAACGGCAAATGGAGCTTTTCAATCGACGGAAAGTTTTCTCAAAAGCAATACACCTCACGTGATGACGCCATAAATGCCGCTTTTGATGCGTTAGAGGGCGGAAGGTAAAAAAACTATAAAAAAAACTTGAAATTCAACGGTTAAAGAGTATAATTAAAAGGAAAGAAAACTGATTTAAGGCAAGGAGTAATGGCGTATGAGCATCAGAATAGGTATTTTAGGCTACGGCAATCTTGGCAGAGGGGTAGAATGTGCAGTAAAGCAAAACCCTGACATGGAGCTTGTGGCGGTATTCACAAGACGAAACCC
>JAFUJG010000126.1 GCA_017468215.1 Clostridia bacterium
TAAAGGTAAAATTTGAGTATTTGCCCCCTTCGCAAGGAGCCATGACAGTTATTTGTGTGAAGGAAGGGGTAGATATTGCCCATGTAAAGAGCGAGGATATACTTTTCTTTGATGTGGTTTATTCAAAGGAGGAAATTGTGCCAAATGATGAAGGGGTAACATATGTGCTTGGTACAAGGGATAATATTGATACACTTTTTGAGATAATTGAATAAGCAAAACGAGGAAATGCTATGCATTTCCTCGTTTTGTTGTCAAATTACGCAGCTTTGGTGGGGAAAGGGTTAGTTTTGCTGTTGTTGTGCCGGTGGGGTCTGTCCCCAGTGGCTCAGCTTGGCACATTTTTGTTGCATAAGTCGACAATAAATGTTAAAATAAAAGCTGAGGTGAAAAGCATGAAAAAAATTTTACTGTGTTTACTTGTTCTTTGCTTTGCTCTTACAGGGTGTACTGGTGGCTACACCGAGCAGGTTAATATGGCACAGGCTGCCTTGAAAACTGAATGGAAGGCACTGTATGCCGAATACGAAAGCATATGGGACGAGGATGTGGAAGACACCTTGACCATTACCAACACCAAGGTATGGGTTATTAAAAACACCAAGGTGGAGGAGTTTAAAAAGATTGATTATATAATCCAGTTTACGCTTGAAAACAATATAGACTACAGAGGATATAACTTTGTGGCAATTTATAACGACGACAGCGTAAGAGTATTGGGGTCTGACCCCTTTATGCTGTACACCTCACGCACAGGCAGCGAGGATTTTTCCTCCTTTGTGGACAAGGAGACGGATTTAAAGAAAAAGTACAACGGTAATGTGGAATTATAAAAAAGAAAAAAAGAGGGATTTTTGTTGGGACAGTTCTCATTTAGGTAATGAATCCCTCCACCACCTTCGGTGGTCCCCCTCCCTTTAGGCAAGGGAGGCCGATAAGCAGAAAAAAAGAGGGATTTTCCCTCTTTTTTTGTTTGCTTTTTTCGCTATTAGAGTTATAATAAAATGAGGGAAAATTTTGGAGGAATTTAAATGAAAAAGGTTATAAGTGTTTTATTGTGCCTGATAGCTTTTATAAGCTTATGCCCAAAAGGGATTTTTGCAGTAGAAATTAAAGATAAATCAGAGGATAAGAATATGCTTGAGAGTAAATCCTTACAAATGAAAATAGGCGAATACGGACAGATACAGTCTTTAAAAATTACCGACGATATAAGTAAAGACTTTTGCAACACAGAGTACGTGCTCAATGGCGAAAACGCACCTGAGCAGGCAAAGGGCGACGAGCACAACTGGATGGGTGAGCTTATTTTTACAACCCGTCGCAATGGTGACTGGGAGCATTTTAAAACAAGCGAAAATGAACGTGTTATTAAAAATGAGAAGGATAAAATAACCGTTACCTATAATGGCGATTTTAAAATTGTTGAAACCTACTCGGTTAACGGCGATAGCATTTTGTGGGAAACAGAGGTTATAAATGATAAGGATAGCCCGCTTTTAATAGGCGACTGGGGTATGCCAATGCCCTTTAACCAGTACTGGACCCCTGCTCACGCAGGTGAGGAGCTTTACGACACACGCTGCGTTTACCACTCCTTTGTGGGCAAAAACTCGTCATACATTTACGCTACACGCCCATCGGGACAGGGCAAGATGCTTTTGTTTACCCCTGTTGGCTACACGGGTGCAGGCTTTGAGTACCGTGACCATTGGAGAGTGAATAACGGCCATGAGGGAAGCAGTTGGGCACAGGACCAGGCAGGGTATCACTCGGGGCTTGACGTTTTTTACATACATTCGGAAAACATACAAAAAACAGGCTCGGGATATATGGAGTCTACCCACATAACCCTTAAGGCAGGGGAGAGCAAAAAATACGCCTTTGAGTTTACCGCAGTTGATAACGAGGCAGACTTAAAGAGCACCCTTTACAAAAAGGGTATTGTGGATGCTGTTGCGGTGCCCTCCATGGCTTTTGCGGTGGATATGCCTGCTAAGTTTTATCTGCATGCAAATGAAAATGTTGAGATAAAAGCTGTATACCCCCAGTGTATACACGAAACAAGGCTTTACGAAAACCGTGAAAACATGGTTGCAACCTATCACGATTGCACAGGCAATGCCGAAATCGAATTTTCCGAAACAAAAACCTACAAGGGCGAAATTTACCATGTTTATAACATAAAGCTCAACTGCTTAGGTGTTAACCATGTGTGGGTTGAGTATACATTGGACAAAAAAGAAATGAAAACCCTTCTCCAGTTTTATGCAATGGAGCCGCTATCTGATGCTATTGACCGCAGAAGCGAGTTTTTGGTTAAGCACCAGACCGACACCCCCGGCAAGGTGGGCGATGCCACCTTTGACGACTGGATGATGGACACAAAGACAAACCGTGCCGACACAATGGACGGCTACTGGGATATGAGCTACTGGGGCTACGGCGATGACTGGGCACTTACCCACGGCACCTTCCTTGCAATGAAAAACGTTTACATGCCTGCAAAAGAGCAGGTTGAGGCCGTTGACAAGTATCTTGATGTGGCAATATGGAACACCCTTATGCGTGAGCATCAGGAGGACTATCTTGTGCACGACTTTTTGTCAAGCGAGCCTAATATGTCGCCAACCTACCGTGGCTATGCGTATCCGCATATATACAACACATATTTTGCTCTTTACAGGATAAGTGCGGCGTACCCGGGCCTTACAACCTATCGTGAGGACAGGAACACCTACCTTTTAAGGGCGTACAATATCCTTAAGGCACTTTACTCGGACAAGGTTGCCTACAACTGGGCAACAGGGCTTATGGGCGAAATAACCACCCCGGATATTATATCGGCGCTTTACTTTGAAGGCTTCGAGGAGGAAGCTAAAGAGGTTGAGCGTATTATGGGTATTAAGTATAACAATTTTAAAAACACCAAGTACCCTTACGGAAGCGAATACTCCTACGACAACACAGGCGAGGAGGCTGTTTATACTCTGGCAAAGATGAACTCAAATGAAACCATGATGTATAAAATAGACCTTAAAACACGTGCCTGCAGAGGCTTACAGCCCACCTGGTACCATTACGCAAATCCTGTTACCATATGCGGTGAAAACTGGTGGAATTTCCAGTACACGGCGTCTTTAGCGGGCTACTGTATGGACGACTATCTGCGATATGTTGACAAGGAGCTTACCGAGGAGGAAAGAGCCGTTGCACAAAGGGTGAACTACGGCGGAAAAATGGCTAACTTCACCTGCATTAACTCGGGACAGATTGACTCAAGCGAGGAGAACGTTGGCACGGTTTCCTGGACCTATCAGGCAGAAATAGGCCATATGGGCGGTCAGGGAACAGGCGGCGGCAAGCTCCACAACGGCTGGAGACAAATGGCAGGCGAGGCGGATTTGGGCCTTTTTGGTGCGTTGGAGATAATTTCGGCAGATGTTGCCAGAGACCCTGTGTTCTCCCTTTTCGGCTACGGCTGTGAGGTAGAGGAGGATAAGGACAGCTATACTGTTATCCCACGTGACGGACTTTTTATGAGGCTTAATTTTATAAACGAGCACTTAAGCATTGAAATGACAGGTGCAACCTACAAAAAAGCCAGGGTAAAAAAGGACAAGAGCTATATTGAGCTTGATATTACCGACGATGCAAGCTTTACACAAATTAAGGTGGACGGTCTTAAAAAGGGCGAAATGTATGCTCTTTACTCTGACGGCAAAATAAAAGCCACAAGCCTTGGCGAGGATGGCTTGTTCTGCTATAGCGGCGATGAAAGCGGTGTGGTTGTTATTAAAAAAGCACCGCACGTAAGATATATTGCACCCTACCGCTTGCCTAAGGGCGATACGGTAAAGGCGGAGCGAGGCAAGGTAGAAGGCACACTTTTTGTTTACTTTGACAAGGAATGCTATGAAAACATAAGCTTTGTGGGCGATGTTAAAATCGAGGATAACAAGGTTTATTCCGACGGTACGGTGAAAAGCTATGTAAGGCTTTCCAACGCCTTTACTAACGGCGTGGACGATTTTGTTACGGGGGTTTTCATAGGCATCGAAAAAATCCAGAAGGAGGGCTGCCCTGTTATTGAATTTTCTGACATGGAGGGCCGAAACCTTTCTGTTGTGTTTGGCTCTGATAACGAGCTGGGGTTAAATATAAACGGCGAGTTTATCCCCTCGGGTGTATGCTTACCCGAAAAATACGAGGGCTATGTCCTGCTGCAAAGCATAAAGGGAAGGCTGCAGCTTTCCTGCGGCGGTGAGGTTATACTTTCCTATGTAACCGATTTGCGCCTTAAGGATTTTGGATTGGTACAGCGTAACTACCTTGCACGAGGCAGTGACGAGAGCAAGGGTAGCCTTGAGGGCTGTTTTGGCGATTTTGTTTTCAGCACAGATTACTGGAAGCTTGAGGTGGATAACGATACCGATTCCTACCCTGTAAAATGCGACGAAATTATTTATGACCGCCTGTCGCCCTTGCCCGAAAGTGTGATGGTGCTTTATTCCGACGGCTTTAAGAGGCGTGTAGAGGTGGCATGGGGCGAAGAAAAGGACGGCTTTATTACAGGCTGTGTGGACACCATGGAGATAAAAGCACAAATCCGCACAGTTGACCTTAGTGAAAACAAGGCTCTGTACGCAAAAGCCGAAGCAAGCTACTGCTCACCCTGGGAGAGCTTGGATGCGTTGAACGACGGTTTATATACCCTTGAGACGAGTAACCCCTCACCCGAGGAGGTGCCACGCTTCGGCACATGGACACGTGACTCCTCTCAGGAATGGATACAATACACCTGGGAAGAAGACCAGAGGATAAACGCAATAGGCATAGTGTTCTTTGACGACGGCGGCGGAACAAGAAGGGCAAAGAGCTACTATGTTGAGTACCTCGACACAAACGGCAGCTGGAAAAAGGCAGAAAAAATGTGTGGCGGTACCAACGAATTGTGTAAAATGAACATAACAAGCTTTGAAACTGTTACAACAAAGGCAATAAGGGTTGTTATGGATAAGGGCACTGCCGCAGGTGTAGGCGTGCTGGAATGTGAAGTGTATTAAAAATGCAGAATGCAGAATGCAAAGTGCAGAATGAAGGAGAAATTACAATGAGCATTAAAACAAATGAGTTTGCAGCTTTAAAAAATGTTAAGGTAAAGGACGGTTTTTGGTCAAAGTATGAGGAAATTGCGAAAAACGTGATTATTCCTTATCAGTGGGATGCAATTAACGACCTTGTTCCCGACACAGAGCCGAGCCATGCTATAAAAAACTTTAAAATTGCCGCAGGCGAAATGGAAGGGGAGTTTCGTGGCTTTGTTTTCCAGGATACTGACGTTGCAAAATGGCTGGAGGCAGTAAGCTACCGCCTTACAATCGAGCCTGACGAAAAGCTTGAGAAAACTGCTGACGAGGTTATTGACCTTATAGGCAGAGCACAGCGTGAGGACGGATATCTTGACACCTACTACCTTATAAAGGAAAAGGGCAAGGAATTTACAAACCTACTCGACTGCCACGAAATGTACTGTGCAGGCCACATGGCAGAAGCGGCTGTTGCGTACTTTGAGGCAACAGGCAAGAGAAAGCTACTTGACATAGTTTGCAGATTTTTGGACCTTATTGCCCAAAGGGTAGGCAAGGAGGAAGGCAAAATCCACGGCTACTCAGGTCACCCCGAAATTGAGCTTGCGCTTGTAAGGGTTTACAAGGCAACAGGTGATAAAAAGTATCTTGATTTTTGTAAGTACCTTATAGACGAAAGAGGCTGTGAGCCTAACTTTTTCCAACAGGAGCTTGAAAGCCGCAACTTTATAAATATGTGGGGCGGTAAGGACAAAAAGGCCGACACAGTTTACTGCCAGGCACACAAGCCCCTTCGTGAGCAGAAGGAAGCGGTTGGCCACAGCGTGCGAGCAGGCTACCTTTACACAGGTGCGGCACATCTTGCTCTTGAGCTGGGCGACAAAGAGCTTTTTAATGCCTGCGAAACCCTTTGGGATAACGCCACCAAAAAGCAGATGTACGTTACAGGCGGCTTTGGCTCCCAGGTGCACGGCGAGGCTTTTTCCTTTGACTATCAGCTGCCTAACGATTTAAGCTATACCGAAACCTGTGCGGCAATTTCCTTTGTGTTCTTTGCACAGAAAATGCTTATGAGCGATGTTGACAGCAAGTATTCCGACGTAATGGAAAGAATACTCTACAACGGCTCTATTTCGGGTATGGCGTTGGACGGTAAGCATTTCTTCTATACAAATCCCTTGGAGGTATGGGACGAGCAGAATAAGAAAGTGCCTGCATACCGCCACAATAAGGTTAAAAGACCCGGCTGGTTTGGCTGTGCATGCTGCCCGCCTAACCTTGCAAGAATGATAACAAGTTTGGGTAACTATATTTATTCAACCGACGAAAACACGGTTTACGCTCATCTTTACATAGGCAGCGATGCAAAGCTTTCGGTGGGCGAAAGCACAGTTGAAATAAAGCAGACCTCACGTATGCCCTGGGAAGGCAAGAGCGAATTTGTCCTTTCGGGCGGTGAGTATACCTTTGCTGTGAGAATCCCCTCCTGGGCAGATAAGTTTGAGGTGAAGGTTAACGGCGAAAAGGTAAATTGCGAGGTTAAAAAGGGCTACGCATATATTACTAAGGCGTGGGCACAGGGCGATGCGGTTACTGTAGAAATGCCCATGGAGGTTAAGCTTATGGAAGCTAACCCCCTTGTTCGGGCAGATGGCGGCAAGGTTGCAATAAGCCGTGGTCCTGTTGTGTACTGTATCGAAAGTGCCGACAACGGCGACAGACTCAGCTCGATAAGACTTGAAAATGAGCCCATGTTCAGAATTGAGAAGGACGACGAGTTATTCGAAGGCAGTGTTTCAATTTTTGCTAAGGCAGTAAAGAAGAAGGCTTGGGAGACGGACGATTTGTACAAGGCGTTTACTCAAAGCTATGAGGAAATTACCCTTAAGGCAATACCCTATGCTTTCTGGGGTAACAGGGACGATAACCGTGAAATGGCGGTTTGGATAAGGTATTGAGAGTGCAGATGAACACCTCATCCGTCAGCCTGTGGCTGACACCTTCCCCTCAAGGGGAAGGCTTATAGGAAGGAGAAATTGTTATGGTTGTTAAGGTTAAAACAGCAACACTTTCGGGCATTGAAGGCAAGATTGTTATTTGCGAGGCCGACTTTTCGGGCGGGCTTCCTGCCTTTGATATAGTAGGTCTGCCCGATACTGCCGTTAAAGAGGCAAAGGAAAGGGTAAAGGCTGCAATACGTAACAGCGAGTTTGAATTTCCTGCAAAAAAAGCTGTTATTAACCTTGCACCTGCCGACTTAAAAAAAGAAGGCACTCAGTTCGACCTTCCCATTGCAATGGCTGTTCTGGCAGGAACAGGACAGCTTAAGGCAAAGCTGGACGAATACGTGTTTTTGGGCGAGCTGTCACTTTCGGGCGAGATACGACCTGTTAACGGTATTTTGCCCTCGGTTATAGGCGGCAGAGACGAAGGGGTTAAAAAGTTTATTGTGCCCTTTGAAAACAAAGAGGAGGCTGCACTTGTTGCAGGTGTGGAAATTTACGGAGCAAAAAACCTTTGCGAGGTTTTTAACCATCTTACAGGCGAGGAGCCGCTTGATAGGTGTGACACACAAAAAATAAGCGACGAGGAGACTTTGTTCGACGTTGACTTTAAAGAGGTCAAGGGGCAGGAAAAGCTCAGACGAGGCATTGAGATTGCCGTTGCAGGTGGCCACAACGTGCTTATGGTAGGCTCGCCCGGCTCGGGCAAGAGCATGATTGCAAAGCGTATACCCACAATTATGCCGCCCATGAGCTTTGACGAAATTTTAGAGGTTACAAAGATACATTCTGTGGCAGGTGTTCTCACAAACGGCAAGGCTGTTACAAAAAGACCTTTCCGTGCACCACATCACAGTGCGTCAGGCGTGAGCATAGTTGGCGGCGGAAGCAAGGCAAAGCCCGGCGAGATAAGCCTTGCACACCGTGGTGTTTTGTTTTTAGACGAGCTTCCCGAATATAAAAAGGATGTTATCGAGGCTATGCGTCAGCCCTTGGAGGACGGCGAGGTTACCGTGGCGAGAGCCTCGGGTACATATACATACCCCTCCAACATGATGCTGGTTTGTGCCATGAACCCCTGCCGATGCGGATACTACGGCGACGACAACAGAAAGTGCCGCTGCAGCGAAAGCGATGTGGCACGATACATGGGCAAGGTGTCGGGACCTATGCTTGACCGTATCGACATTCAGCTGGAGGCAAAAAGCGTTAACTACGACGATTTGCAGAAAAGTGAGGGCGAGAGCAGCCAAATTGTGCGGGAAAGAATAGAAAAGGCAAGAGCTATCCAGAAGGAAAGGTACAAAAACGAAAAGGTTAACTGCAACGCTGACCTTACAGGCAGCCTGGTTGAAAATACTGTGTTATAGGCGATAGCGAAAAGGCAATGCTGGAGCAGGCTTTTAAAACCATGAACCTTTCTGCAAGAGCCTACACAAGAATACTTAAGGTTGCACGCACCATTGCCGACATGGACGGCAGAGAGGCTATCGATACAATGGATGTGGCAGAAGCTATCGGCTACAGAGGCTTAGACAAAAAGCTGTGGAAATAAAGTGCTGACGCACAATGATTTGACGCATTGCGTCATGATTTGGCTTCGCCATGATATGAACCAAAGGTTCATGAAATGCCCGAAGGACATTTTGTAATAAACTCTGCAGGCAGAGTTTGATTATAATTAAGAACATCAAAATAGTATATTGACAAAATTAAATAATGGGATATAATTAAAAGTGCATTAGGGGAGCTGAGGCAACGAAGCTGAGAGGATATCCGACCCTTATGACCTGATCAGAGTAATGTCTGCGTAGGCAAATGTACACAAAATCTTTATTAGGTGGGGTTAACAATCCCTCCGTCAGCCTGAGGGCTGACATCGCTATAATGAATGATTTGATGTATTTGGGCGCAAGCATTATGCTTGTGCTTTTTTTGTTTGAAAGTCCGGAATTTCAAACGAAAGGGATAAAAGTCGATATGTTTCCTGCGGAAACTGGATATATCCTGCAAATTAGATATATTTGCCGTTGGTAAAACGAGGATGAAAGGAGAAAATGTTATGGTAGAAGCAAGTGTGGCAATACAGGTATTGCCCAAGGTAAGTGAAACACAGGAGGTTATCCGTATTGTGGATAAGGTGATTGAATACATTGCATCCACGGGGCTTAAGTATGTTGTAGGTCCCTTTGAAACAACCATCGAGGGCGACTATGACAGCCTGATGAATATTGTGAAGGAATGTAATAAAATATGTATCCGTGAAGGTGCAGAGGGTGTATCGTGCTATGTAAAAATTTCGTACAACCCCGAAGGCGTGCTCACAATAGGCGAAAAAACAGACAAGTATAATTAAAGATGAAATTCCTTCGGAATGAAATGTGCCTGCGTCACATGAAATGGCTTCGCTATGATATGCACTGTGTGCATTAAGGAATAAGGAAGGAGGAAAGGCATGAAGGATATAAAAATATGGGATAAGGTACTGATTGTATTTATTTTAATATTGTGGCAGATTATCGGCATGCTCGAAGTTGTGCCTAAGTTCATGCTTCCTACCCCTGTGGAGGTTATAAAGGCTCTTGTAAAGGATTGGAGCTTGATTGCACAAAGTGCCTGCATAAGCCTTGCCGAGGCGGCAATGGGTATGGGGTTTGCCCTTTTGGGAAGCTTTGTACTGGCAATAGCCATGGACAGGTTTAAAATTGTGCACCAAATGCTTTTTCCCATCTGCGTTGTAAGCCAGACGGTGCCTACAATTGCCGTTGCACCTCTTTTGGTTTTGTGGTTTGGCTTTGGTATGACACCTAAGGTGCTGCTTGTTTTCATAACCTGCTTTTTCCCCCTTTTGGTGGGGCTTGTAACAGGCTTGGACAGTGCCGACAAAGGTGTGCTCAGGCTTTACAAATCTATGAGCGCAACATATTTGCGAGTGCTTTTTGATGTAAAAATACCATATGCGGCAGAGAGCTTTTTTGCAGGGCTTAAGGTGTCGGCATCCTACAGCGTGGTGGGTGCTGTTATTGCAGAGTGGCTCGGCGGCGAGGGCGGTCTTGGCGTGTATATGACAAGGGTACGGAAAAGCTTTCAGTTCGACAAAATGTTTGCGGTAATCATTGTTATAAGCCTTTTGAGCCTTTTACTTATGAAATTGGTTGAGCTTTTGGAGAAAAAAGCTCTTAAATGGAAACAGTAGGGGCGATTCACGAATCGCCCGCAGGATAAAACGGAAGGTCGATATATTTCCTGCGGAAACTCGATATACCTATGTTCGATATATTTGCCAAGGGCAAATTTGATATGTTCGGCAAAGCCGAACGAGATGGAAAGGATGAAATTTATGAAAAAAATATTGTGTATATTAATGGCAGTTTTTATGCTTTTTGCAATAAGCGGCTGTGGACAGAAGGATGGATTGGAGGAGATAACCCTTGTGCTTGACTGGACCCCCAACACAAATCATGCAGGCATTTTCCTTGCCCGGGATTTGGGCTACTACTCTGACGCCGGCTTGAAGGTTAACATTATCCAGCCTCCCGAGGGCGGTGCCGAGGCGTTGGTTGCAGCAGGCAGGGCACAGTTCGGAATTTCCTTTCAGGACTCCATGGCACCTGCACTGAGTGCATCGGAGCCTCTTGACATTGTTGCTGTTGCCGCAATAAGCCAGCATAATTTGTCGGGTATTATATCACGTGGGGATAAAAACATTTACTCCTTTAAGGACTTAGAGGGCAAGAGCTATGCTACCTGGGGCAGTCCCATTGAGCAGACTGTTATAAAATACTGCATGGAGCAGGAGGGCGGGGATTTTTCCTCCCTTAACATGATTGACTCCACCGTGACAGATGTTTTAGCCGCACTTGAGACCGATATGGTGGATACCGTGTGGGTATACGAATACTGGGATGTTGTGAAGGCAGATATTGAAAACTACGAGTATTGCTACATTGATTTTAAGAGCGTTGATGAGGTGCTTGACTATTACACACCTGTTATTATTACATCAAACAAATATGCAGAAGAAAACAGCGATGTGGTAAAAAGGTTTTTAACCGCCACCAAACGAGGCTATGAGGAATGTGCAAAGGATATTGAAAAAGCGGCAGACTCGCTCCTTAAGGCAGACGAAAGCTTGGATAGGGAGCTTGTTGTAAGAAGCCTGTCACTTCTGCAGAGCTATTTTATTGACGATAACGGCAACTGGGGATATATCGATTCTGACAGATGGAACTTGTTCTATAACTGGCTTTACGATAATGGCCTTGTTGACAAAAGCTTGGAGAATGTAGGTTTTAATGGCGAATATTTGAGGTAGGATTGTATGACGGTACTTGAAGGCAGACTCTTAACAAAAAGCTATGACAACACAAAGATAATAGAGGATATCTGCATAGATGTAAAAAAGGGGGAGATGGTGTCCCTTTTAGGTGTAAGCGGTGTGGGAAAAACTACCCTTTTTAACATTTTGTCGGGGCTTGAGTGCCCCGATAGCGGTGACGTTTTCTTAAATGGGGAGTGCATCACGGGCAAAAGCGGAAAAATAGGCTATATGCAGCAGAGCGATTTGCTCCTACCCTTTAAAACCGTTGCAGAAAACGTGATGATACCTCTTGTTTTAAAGGGCTGTGACAAAAAAGAGGCTAAAGAGCGAGCCTTGGCAATACTTGAGGAGTTTTCCCTTAAGGACTGTGCCAACATGTACCCGAGCAAGCTTTCGGGCGGTATGCGGCAAAGGGCGGCACTGGCACGCACCTTCCTTACAGGCTGTGAGGTGCTGCTGTTGGACGAGCCCTTTTCCGCACTGGATGCGTTGACACGCTCTAAAATGCAGCAGTGGTTTAAGGGTGTTATAAAGTCAAAGGGTGCATCCACGGTTTTTATCACCCACGATGTGGACGAGGCAATCCTTTTGTCGGATAGGATTTATATCTTAGGCGGAAATGTAGGCAGGATTGAAAGTGTAACTAAGGTTAGCCTTGATAATTGGGACAATACAAGCGAGGAGTTTATAAAGCTTAAAAAACAAATCCTTGAAAAGGTAAAATGATGACAAATATCACCAATGGTGACAGTCCCTCTTGGCATCGCCGGGATACGGCGAACCAAGGAAGCGTTGTCAAAAAAGTAAAATAATTGATAAAAAAGCATGGAATGGAGTGTTCCATGCTTTTTTTAGTCGGTATTTTTGGTAATTTTTGTAAAGGATATAAAAGGATTGGCATTGAATATTATTAAGAGAACATACGAAAGGATGAAGGCTATGGAGCTTGAGTTTAAGGTTTTGTCGAACAGTCTTGTGATAAAACCCAAGGGCGAAATTGACTCGGAGAGTGCAGCTTTTTTAAGACGAAAAATTGACCTGGAGTTTGAATGCACTGCAGCAAAAAACATGACATTTGACCTGACAGAGGTGGATTTTATGGATTCGTCGGGAGTAGGGCTTGTGATAGGCCGCTACAAAAAGGTGGCGGCGTTAGGCGGCGAGGTGCGTATTAAGGGTGCAAACAGAACTGTTGCAAGAATTATAGAGCTGTCGGGCTTGGGAAGGATAGTGAAGATGATATGACTAACCATATTAAGGTGGAATTTGAGGCAAAGGAGAGCAATGTGAGCTTTGCCCGCTTAGTGGCGGCAGGCTTTATTGCACCTCTTGACCCGACCGTGGACGAGGCTGAGGACGTGAAGGTTGCAGTGAGCGAGGCTGTGACAAACGCCATTGTGCACGGCTACGACAAAAGAGAGGGTGTTGTGTATATGGAGGCTTTCTCCTACGACAACACGGTGATGATATCTGTTCGTGACACAGGCTACGGCATTGAAGATATTGCAAAGGCAAAGGAGCCGCTTTTTACAACCAAGCCCGATGAGGAAAGAAGCGGTCTTGGCTTTACGGTGATGGAAAGCTTTATGGATTCGCTACATATTGAGTCGAAAATAGATGCGGGAACAACCGTTACCATGACCAAAAGGATAGGGAGCAGGTAAAAATGCTTGATGAAGTGAAAAACCTGATTGTAAATGCTCAGGCAGGAGACGAAAAGGCTGCCGACGAGCTTGTGCGGCGGAATATAGGGCTGGTACGCAGTGCCGTAAGGCGTTTTTTAGGCCGAGGCGTAAGTGATGAGGACTTGTTCCAGCTTGGGGCAATGGGTCTTGTAAAGGCAATAAAACGCTTTGACGTAAGCTATAATGTGGAATTTTCTACCTACGCCGTGCCCATGATAATAGGCGAGATAAGGCGTTTTCTGCGTGATGACGGAATTATCAAGGTAAGCAGGAGCGCAAGAGAGAGGGCGGCTATTATCAGGCGGATACGCACAGAGGAGGGTGACTGCGAAATTGACCACATTGCCGCCCGACTGGGCATAAGCTACGAGGATGCCGTTTTTGCTCTGGAAGCCACAACTCCGCCCGAGTCTATGGATAAGGAGCTTTTTGAAGGTGACGGAAGCCGTGTGCGGTTAGGTGACATGATTTCCGACAAGGACAGCGAGGAGGAAAGGGTTACGAAAATTGCGCTTAACAGTGCAATTGAACAGCTTTGCGAAAGAGACAGGCAGATTATAGAGCTGAGATATTTTAAGGAGCTTACCCAAAGTCAGGTGGCGAGGATTTTAAATATTGGGCAGGTGCAGGTGTCGAGGCTTGAAAAAAAGATTATTGCAAATATACGTGAGAAGATAAGTTGATTGGAGCCGGTGGGGTCTGACCCCAGTGGCTCCAAATCGGACGCAAGTTTACAGTTGCAAATCTATTTACGGTATGGTAAAATAAATTTAATGGATTTTGTAAAAAAAGGGGAAAAGAAAATGAAAGAAAGAATTTATTCCATACCGCTTACCGAGGCTTTAGAGCAGGATTGCGACTGCATTATGTGCTCTGTTGCAAAAACTATGGAGGACAATAATATCGACTATTTCCTGGGCCCTTCCATGATGGAGCCCGAATGCAGAATGATAACAAATAACCGTGGCTTTTGCCCTGACCATCTTTCAAAGCTTTATGAAAGGGGCAACAGGCTTTCCCTTGCTTTAATGCTCGACACTCATCTGGAAGAAGTGCGTGGCCGCCTTAAAAAGAGAGCAAAGCTTTTTAAGGCTACAGGCTTTGGCTCCGGTGGTGCCAGAAAGAGCGTTGACAAGCTTGTTGACGAACTTGACAAAATTGTTGAAAGCTGTGCCGTTTGTGATAAGCTTGACCGTGAAATCGAAGCGGCGGCTGAAAACCTTGTTTATTTGTGGGATAAGGAGAGAGATTTCCGTGAAAAGTTTTCTCGCAGCAAGGGGCTTTGTCTGCCGCATATGAAAATGGTTGTTAAAGCCAGTGCAGAGGAGCTTACAGGCAAAAACCTTGACGAGTTTATCCGTGAGCTGATGCTGCTTGAAAACGCACGCCTTGATGAGCTTAACGAGGATATCCATTGGTTTACACAAAAATACGACTACCGAAACCAGGACGCACCCTGGGGAAATGCAAAGGATGCTTTGCCTCGTGCCGTAAAACGCCTGGGAGGAGAGTAAGCAATAATTTAACTTAGGTTAAATTATTGCGATGAAATGTGCTGCGCACATGAAATAGCTACGCTGTGAAATGAAGCCTTCGGCTTCGTGAAATGTGCCATGGGCACGTTAAGGATGAAACTCCGCCCATGGGGCAGGAGTTTCTGTATTTCGTTATGAAAAATTATCGCCTCAATGCCGATAATTTATTGTTTGGGTGCATATAATAGGAAGGAATGGAAGGGAGTATGGCTATGAAAAAGGATAAGCTCTCGGGAGCTGAAAAGCTGTTTTCTCAGATGATTGACCGTGAATATGCAGAAATGGCAGATGTGCCCGAGGACCAGATATGGGAGGAAGATGTTGACAGCATTTTCGACCCCGAGGAGCAGATTGACGAGACAAAGGACATAGAGATTAAAGGACGATAAAGAAAAATGCCAATGGGGTCTGTCCCCATTGGCTTTTTAGATGAAATGCCTGCGGCATGAATTGACGCTATGCGTCGTGAATTGCACTGCGTGCATTTCGCAAGAAACTCGCATGCAAGTTTCAACAATTGCGAAGCACAATTCATGAAAGCAAAGCTTTCAATTCATTTTTTGTGGGTGTGTCCCCGTACCTTTGAAAAAAATAAATTTTATCATATTGCCGTGCGAGAATTTCCTCGCAAGACTCGGAAAACGCACATGGCATTACAAAGTGTTTTCTCCTCTATTTACCTTAGTTGCAACTATCGTCAGAGAGTGTCGGAGACACTTTATTCTTTCCTTAAAATCCAGTAATAATGAAGTTTTAGGTAAGTGATGTTTATATCAATGTTAAGAAACATATTAATCATATGATTGATATGTGTTTTTTATTGTCGATATTTTGTAATCGTTTAATTTATGGAGTAAAAGTTTATTTTATGGTATTCGTTTAATTGTTCTAATAGATATACATTTACGTCTCTTTTTGTTGCTTATAATCCGTTGCTTTATATTCCGTATACTTGTATGATAAAAAAGAGGGGTGAGATATCGATATGATTACTATGAAATTAGGAACTCGGATAAGAGAACTTCGCAATAAAATTGGTA
>JAFUJG010000127.1 GCA_017468215.1 Clostridia bacterium
TCGCAGTCTATCCACATTGTGTTGTGTTGCTGAACTATGCAGTATGCCGAAAGTGCGTAGAGCATTGAGAAGCATACCACAGAAATACGATTGGGCTTCCTGCTCGTTTTGTGCAGGTAATAGCCAAAGGTCAGGCCGCAGCCGCCGGTTTTGAGAAGGAACAGGCAGAGCAAAGCTTCAAGCATACGTCCCTGAGGGAACAGAGCAACCAAGTAGGAAAGAGGGCTGGCAAGATAATAGGCATAGATACCCATAAATTCGCCACCCAAAGCACGGGAGAAGGAATAGAGCAGACTTGCATCACCGTGAACGAAATTTCTGAGGGCTTCAAAAAAATACACATACTGTCCGTTAAGGTCGAGAACCAGTACAGAACCGTCGCCAAATGGGTGAATCTGCATGGCAAGATAACTGAGATACATAACAACGACGGGCAGTGCAAAGCAAAGCGAAAGATACAGATAGGGGCTTTTAAATATCTTTTGGAAAAGCCCCGGCTTTTTTTCGCTTGCCGAATTTTCAACGGCAGGAGCTGAATCTTCTATATGCAGAATATTTTTGTCGATATTTTCGTTATTCATTATTTTCCTCTCCTTTAACGATCTTTTTAACAGCCTTTTCAAGTTTTAGACGGTCGAGAACCATATCTCTGCCGCAGCCTTCGCAAACGATCCTTACGTCGCTACCAACTCTGAGTATTTTAAAAAGCTTGGTGCCGCAGGGGTGATTCTTTTTCATTTCAATGATGTCGCCAACTGAAATCTTAAGTATATTTGGCTTCATTGCGCCCTCCCGAATGACAATATATAACCATTATAACATATAATCCCTCATTTGTAAACCGGGATTTAATAATATAAGTTGAAAATTTAATAATATGAGTTGAAAATATAATCATCCATCAAAAATCAATTTGATGCCGAAAATAATAATTTGGCGGGGATGAGTAATTTACGGCTTATGAGATCCTTCACTGCGTTCAGGATGACAATAAGGGGCTGTTTATGTTTCCTGCTGCAGTAAATTGTCTGATTTTTTATGTAGAAAAAACAACCTGAAATCCCCTCCTGTCATCCTGAACGCAGTGAAGGATCTCATATGTGAAAACTAACTAATTTGTTTAATCGAAATTTAATTTGCAATAAAATGATAAAATACATCAAAGTTATTGACAAAACAATGAATATATGGTAAAATGCAAATTGCGACGCAATAGAATAAAATTTGCATTTATGGCGAACATTTTATGGGTAAAAATGTACGCTCCCTTTTTGTTCGCTTTCATAATGCAAGTGTAAAAAAGTCTATTGTGTCGCAGCAATGGAGCTACACATTTTTCGTGCGTAGTTTCGGCTACGCACTTTTTATTTAAGGAGAAGGACAATGAAGACAAAATTATTTAAAATCATGTTTACCTTTGCGGCAGTTATGCTTTTGACAGCAGTGCTTGCCGTCACCGCTTCTGCAGAAATCATAAACGGAGATTGCGGTGCGGAAGGATATAGTTTGCCATATGTGCTGGATACCGAAACCGGTGTGCTTCGTATCACAGGCAGAGGTGTCATGGTGGATTATGCTCCATGGTATTCATACCGATCTGACATTAAAACAATAACAATAGAAAAAGGCGTTAAGAGCATTGGTTCTGATGCGTTCGCATTTTTCGAAAACTTAACAAGTGTTACGATACCTGATAGCGTAACAAGTATAGGTGATTCTACGTTTTCTCATTGCGAAAGCTTGACCGATGTTACTATACCTGATAGCGTAACAAGTATAGGTGATTTTGCGTTCTCTTGTTGCAAAAGCTTGACCGATGTAACCATACCGGACAGTGTGACAAGTATTGGTTTTAGGGCGTTTGTTGCCTGTGATAATCTAATCGAAATTAAAGTTGATGAAAA
>JAFUJG010000128.1 GCA_017468215.1 Clostridia bacterium
AAGGCTGAAACTGCACAGAAGGCTCCTGCAAAAAAAGCAGAAGTTGAAAAGAAGCCTGCTGCAAAGAAAACTGCAACAAAGAAGGCAGATTTAAAGCAGACAAAGCTTGATATATAATCGTCAATACTAAAAGGACAGGCACAAAAGCCTGTCCTTTGTTCATATATTGAAATTTAAGCAATAGTATTGTATAATCAAACTGAGGTGATATTCATTGGAAGAAGCATTGAATAATATCGTAGGGTGGATTATACCTGCCTTTGTGGGTTTAATCTGGGTTTTATATATTGTAAAACTGATAAGAAGCAGATATTCCTCCGTTAAAACAGTTAAAGCAAAGCTTGTGGAAAAATATCAGTACAAGCCTGTTTCAAGGTATAATACCGGAGATATGTATGTAATTGTGTTTGAGGCTGAAGGCAAGAAGCTTTCATTTAAGGTTTCCAAGTTTTCATACAACAGCTACAAGGTCAAGAAAAACGGAACCCTTAAACACAAGGGTGAAAAGATTATAAGCTTTGAATAAAAAGAGGGTTGAATATGAAAAAGTTTGACATTACTGCATTGGGTGAAATTTTAATAGACATGACCTATGCAGGGAAAAGTGAATCGGGGCAGACCTTGTTTGAACAAAACCCCGGAGGTGCACCTGCCAATGTGCTTAGTGCGGCATCAAGGCTTGGGGGAAGGTGTGCGTTTATCGGAAAAGTAGGGAAGGATATGCACGGAGAATTTTTGGTTAACGTGTTGAAGAACGAGGGCATATCTACCGAAGGTACCCTTACCGATGATAAATATTTCACAACCCTTGCCTTTGTCAACCTTGACGAAAAGGGGGAGCGAAGCTTTTCCTTTGCACGAAAGCCCGGTGCAGATATACAGCTTTGCGAGGCTGAAATACGTTTTGATATTATCGATGAAAGTAAAATTTTCCATGTTGGGTCACTTTCGTTAACAGACGAGCCGGCAAGAAGTGCCACATTGAAAGCTCTCAGCCATGCAAAAGAAAAAGGATTAATCATATCCTACGACCCCAATTACCGTGCACCCTTGTGGGAAAGTGAAGCAAAGGCCATAGAGGGGATGAAATCAATCCTCTGCTATGTGGATATAATCAAAATCAGTGATGAGGAAACAAAGCTGTTAACAGGATTTAAGGACGAGGTGGAAGCATCCGAGGCATTGATTGAAATGGGTATAAAAACTGTTATTGTAACACTTGGAGAAAAGGGAGCAGTGGTGAGAAATAAAGACGGATATGTCTACTCCGCAGCACAAAAGGTTACTGCAGTTGATACCACAGGTGCAGGAGACGCTTTTATGGGCGGATTTTTGTACAAGGTTGCCCAAAGCGGAAAGAGAGAATTTACCCTCGACGAGATAAAAACATTTGCAGACTTTGCAAATAAGGTTGCAGGGTACTCGGTGCAGAAGCGTGGTGCGATAAACGCTATGCCAAGCATTGATAAAGTGGAAAATTAAGGAGAAAAATTATGTTCAAATATTTAATGCCTACAAAGGTTATTGTGGGAGAAAACAGTGTTAAAGAAAATGCTGGTGAGCTTGTGCTTGGTACAAAATGCATGATTGTAACAGGCAAAACATCGGGTGCAAAATCAGGTGCACTGGGTGATGTTACCGATGTTTTAAAGGATATGGGAATAGAGTACCTTGTTTATGACTGCATCGGCAATAACCCCACCATTGAGGAATGTGTCGAGGGCGGCAAAGCGGCAAGAGAATTTGGGGCTGACTTTTTAATAGGCATTGGCGGAGGCTCGCCCTTGGATGCTTGCAAGGCAATAGCAGTTTACGCCGTTAACGAGCCTATAGAAGGGTCAGACTTTGAAATGCACGATATCTTCAAGGGTAATTTTAAAACAAAACCCCTTCCCATGGCAGCAATTCCCACAACTGCAGGTACAGGCAGCGAAACTACCCCTTATTCAATCCTGACATTGCATAAGATTAATAATAAGCAGAGCTTTTCACATCCGGATGTGTTCTATAAGGTGGCATTTTTGGACGGCAGGTACACAGTTAATCTGCCCTTGCAGATTGCACGCAATACCGCTATTGATGCAATGAGCCACCTTTTGGAGGGCTTTACCGACAAAAAATCGTCTCCTGCCAGCGACTACATTGCACTTGAAGGGTTAAGGATTATCGGAAAGTACGTTGACAACTTAAGAAACGGAAACTTTACCGCTAGCATTTGTACCGACCTTTTGTGGGCAGCAACATTGGGCGGCATTGTAATAAGCCAGACAGGTACAACCATTGTTCATTCCATGGGTTATGCACTTACATATCATAAGGACATACCTCACGGCATGGCAAACGGACTTTTATTGGGCGAATATTTAGAGCGGACAAAGGCTGTACTGCCCGAAAAAACAAAAGCCTACGAAGAAGCCTTCGGAATGAAGCTTGATGATATTAAAAAATTTCTGGCACAGTGCTTACCCTGCGAGGCTGTGTTTACCGAGGAAGAACTTGTAAGGTGGTCAGAGGTAAGCATCAAGGCGAAAAATGTGCCAGTATGCCCCTTTGATATAACGCAGCAGGACGAAATCGATATATACAAAAAGTGCCTTTTAAAAGATAGGCGGTGATCAGATGGCGTACAATGAGCTTGTAAAAAGCTTTGAAAAAATAAGGTCATATATGCGTGATTTTTATGTTTACGGTTTTAAAACACGCAACGACTTTAACCAAAAAAGCCTTCGGAGCTATGACGATGAAAAACGCAGAATAGAAAGCTATTTGGGAAATTATATGTATTTCGAAAGCTCAGGTGACGGAAAAAGAGTTTTCCTGTCCATTGACAGCAGAGAGGTTGCACACAATCCGCTTTTTAAAGCCTGGAAGGCAAAGAGCTTTACAGACGGTGATATAACACTGCATTTTATATTGTGTGATATTTTGTCAAAAGGAGCAAGCTTGCCGATTAGTGAGATTGTAGCAGAGGTTGATAAGTATTTGTCAGTATTTGAAAATCCTATGACCTTTGACGAATCAACCATACGAAAAAAGCTTAAGGAATACGAAAAAGCAGGAATTGTGATAAGTGAAAAAGCCTCAAGAAAAATGCTCTACCGTATGGCTGAGTGCACGGATATATTACATATGACAGACATGCTCAATTTTTTCTCTGAGGTGTCGCCCTTAGGTGTTGTAGGTTCGTTTTTGCTGGATAAAACAAACGAGGAAAAAACCGCATTTTCTATTAAGCATCATTACATAACCGATACAATGGATTGCGGAATTTTGTGTGAGCTGCTTTGTGCAATACACCACAAAAAATGCTGTGAAATACAAATTCTTTCTCCAAAGACAAAGACAGAGTACCAATACAGTATTGTTCCGTTAAAGGTATTGTGGAGCGTGCAATCGGGGCGTCACCATTGTATGGGCTATAACAATGCAAGACGCAGAATAGAAAGCTACAGGATTGACCATATAACCAATGTGAAGCAGGGCGACGTGTGCCTGGATTTTGACAAGTACCGCACGAGGCTTGATGATATGGAAAAGCATATGTGGGGTGCATCTGTTCCCATAGTAAAGGACAAATTGCAGACGGTTTCGTTCACCGTTTTTGTAAACGAAGGTGAAGAATATATAATAAGGCGTCTTGAGCGAGAAAAAAGATGCGGCAGTATTGAACAAATAGATAAAAACCATTACAGATTTACTGCCACGGTGGCAGATGAATGGGAATTAACCCCCTGGATAAGAACCTTTATCTGCCGTATAACAGATATAAGCTTTTCTGATAAGGAAAACGAGGAAAGGTTTAAAAATGATATAGCTGCCATGTGTACGCTTTACGGCATCGGAGGTGAAAAGGTATGATGTTTTCCGAGCTTTACGGAGCATACTACAACACTGTTGCAAAGCTTATCGAACACGCCGTTGACGGAAACCTTACACTTGACCTTATGCGTGAAATTGTTAACAGCAACGCCTTTTCGGAAAGCGGTTGGCTCATTGAGGATGCCATAAAAACAGAGCGTTGGCAGCTTATTACAAAAAATGGGAAGACACCTGTTACGTGTAAGCCTGCAATGCCTCTGACCGAGCTTGAAAAAAGATGGCTTAAGGCAATAAGCCTGGATGAAAGAGTAAAGCTTTTTGGTGTGGATTTTGGTTTTCTTGAAGGTGTCGAACCGCTTTTTACAAGTGACGACATAAGAATTTATGACCAATATCTTGACGGAGATGATTATTCGGATACAGGATATATTGAGCGTTTTAAAATAATACTGGAAGCCGTAAAAAAGGGCTTGCCTCTTGAAATTGCAATGCTCAACCGCCGTGGCGAAGAAATAATCCGCCACGTTCAACCCAAAAAGATAGAATA
>JAFUJG010000011.1 GCA_017468215.1 Clostridia bacterium
TTCATTGGTAATAATCCTCTCTTTTAACGCTCTGGGGGCATATAACACCGTAGGTATATAACTTGCGAAGCAAATATAACAAATCCCCAGGATTTATATAACTTCAACACATATAGGCTGTGTAAGCAAAGCAACACATTCTATATGTGTTGAGTGCGGGAACTGGTCAAAAGGAAAAGCTTCTTTCATTTCATATCCGTATTTTTCATGAAGGATTTTTGCATCTCTTGCAAGAGTTGCCACATTGCAGGACACATAAACTATTTTATCGGGTTTCATTTTGCCTATAGCATTTAAAAGAGCTTCGTCACAGCCTTTTCTGGGAGGGTCAACAACCACAACATCTGCTTTTTCGCCTGCCTTGATAAGGGGAGGGCACACGGTTTCTGCTGCACCGCAATAAAACTCAACATTTTCTATATTGTTAAGGCGGGCGTTTTCACGTGCATCTTCGATTGCTTCTGGAACAATTTCAACACCAATAACCTTTTTCGCATTTTGTGCCAGGAAAAGGCTTATTGTACCTATACCGCAATAAAGGTCAAACACGGTTTCCTTGCCTGTAAGACTGCACAGCTCCAGCGCTTTTTTGTACAAAAGATTAGTAGTATATGGGTTAACCTGGAAGAATGATTTATAGTTAACCTTATAGGTAATGTTGTCGATTTGGGCATATATGAACTTTTCACCGTAAAGGGTGTAGTCGTACTTGCCAAGTATTGTATTTGTCTTTTGTGAATTGATATTAACAACAATGCCGCCGATAGGCTTTGACAAACCTAAATTTAAGAGCATGTCCTTTAATTTATCAAGCTGGTCAATTTCACGTGTTCGTGAAACAATAACAACCATAATGCTTTCACCTGCACGTGAATAAATATGGCGTATTGTGCCTGTGTGCTTTTCTTCGTTATAAGGAGCAATATGGTATTTTTTCATCCATAAACGGAACGCATTAAGAATAAGCCGTGCATCGGGGTTTTCGATTGCACAGGAGTTTGAATTTATTACATTGTGGCTTCTGGGAGCATAAAAACCTATTTTTACGTTGTCGCTGCTTCCGCCCACAGGGTACTGGCTTTTGTTGCGGTAGTTAAAATTAGGCACAGAGGGAGTAGTCTCGTGTACAAAAATGTTTTCAAAGCCGCCTATGCGTGTAAGAGCGTTATAAACAGTCTCACGCTTGATTTTAAGCTGTGTGTCATAATCTGTATGCAAAAGAGTACAACCGCCGCAATCCTTAAACTGAGGACAAACAGGCTCAATGCGGCTGGAGGAAGGCGTAACAATTTCCAAAAGCTTGCCGAAGCCGTAGGTTTTATTGCGTTTTGTAATTTCAATTTTACACTCGTCACCTATAACGGCACCCTTTACAAAAACAGTATAGCCATCCAATCGGGCAACACCGCTGCCGTCCTCCGAAACTGAGTATATGGGGGATGTGAAGATTGTTTTAAACATAAATATTATCCCTTTCGTATAAAAAATGAATAGTAAACAAAGTTTACATGAATTGGCTGTGCCATGAATTTCATTAAGAATGAATAGCGCCTTTGGCGCATTGAGGAAAAAACCAAGAATGAGACATTCTTGGTTTTGTTGATTTATTTAGTGTTTTGTTTTGAAGTGTTAATTGAAGCTACAAGAATTCTTCTTAATTTGCAACATTTTGAATATAAACAATTATATTCTTCTAAGGTTAGGATATTGCCATCTTTCATTATATTCAGCCAGTAGTCTGTTTCATAACATTCTTTAAGTGCAATTTGTTGATAAAGTCGGCTTTGCTTGCACCATAATTTGCTTCGTGGATGTTTGCACCAATACTTGTTCCGCTACGAAGTAATTGATTTGTTAAAACAAAGCACTTGCTCGATTCGTTGATTTCGGTAGTGATATTTATTATATCCACGGCAAAATCTCTTGATAATTCAA
>JAFUJG010000129.1 GCA_017468215.1 Clostridia bacterium
CGTTGAGCCGTCGACTACACCCGTAAGAGGCGGTGTCGCAATGCTCGCAAAGCATACAAAGGCAACTATTGTTCCGATTGGTATATACACTAAAGATTACAGAATAAAGCTCTTCAGAAAGGTGTATGTAACGGTTGGTACACCCAAAAAGTTTGAAGAACTCGGATTTATGGGCATGCGTGAGGATTATGACAGAGTAACCAATGAAATCTTCAGTGACATATGTAAACTCTGCGATGCCGCAAAGGAAAAAGCAAATGCAAAGAGAAGATAGAGCGAAGGTTGTTACGGCAAAGAATGCAGGCTTTTGCTTCGGTGTAAGGCGTGCTGTTGATACCGTAAACGACCTTCGAAGTAAAACCGATAAAAAGATATATACAATCGGGGAGCTTATACATAACAGCGTTTTTGTAAAACGTCTTGAAGAGCAGAACATCTTTGTAATCGAGGAAGACGAGCTTGCCTCTCTCGAAAAAGATAAGGATAATATCGTACTTGTAGTCCGTGCCCACGGTATAAAGAAAGAAATAATAGAATACCTGGAAGAAAAAGGCTTTGAGTATGTAAATGCCACCTGTCCATATGTAGAAAGAATACATGATATTGTGGACAAGAACACCCATGATGCGTCGCTATGTGTTGTAATGGGGGATAAAAAACACCCCGAGGCTGTTGGTACAATCAGCTATGCGCACTGTGATGCTGTTGTGTGCAGTGATATAGCTGAACTCGAGCAAAACTTAAACACTAAATTAACAAGTTTTGAAGAATGTTTCGTATTAACGTCACAAACTACATATAATAATGAAAAATATGTAAATTGTCAAAAACTTGCAAAAAAACTATATACAAATTCAAAAATATTTGATACAATATGTAGTGTTACGGAAAAAAGACAGAATGAGGTTGTACAGCTTTCAAAGGAATGCGACGTAATGTTGGTAGTCGGAGGAAAAACGAGCTCAAATACAAAGAAGCTCGCCGATATTTCATCCGAATACTGCAAGTCAACATTTCTTATAGAAACGGCATCCGAGCTTGATACAGCACAGATTGTACGCCTTTGTAAGGAAAGCCTAAAGCAGCCAAATAAAGTTTTCACCGTAGGAATAACAGCAGGTGCGTCAACACCTGATGATATATTAGAGGAGGTAAAAGTCAGGGCGAGCGAAATTATTACCGCTTCTGGCGAAACAACAACATGATGACAGAAATTAACGAAAACATGAGCTTTGAGGAGATGCTTGACGCGTCCTTCAAGAGACTTCGTGCAGGAGAAACAACAAAGGGTATTGTAACTTCAATAACACCTACCGAGGTACATCTTGACCTTGGTGTTAAATACACAGGTATTATCCCTCATTCCGAAATGACAATGGATGCTTCACAGAAGCTCGAAGACATTGTTAAGGTTGGAGACGAAATCGAAGCTATCGTTATTAAGCCTAACGACGCAGAAGGCACAATCACACTCAGCAAGGTAAAGATTGATGCTGTTAAGTGCTTTGATGAAATCGAAGCTGCTGAAGCTGCAGACGAAATCCTTACAGGTAAGGTTGTAGAAATTACAAGAGGCGGTATCGCTGTTCTTGCAAAGGGTGTAAGAGTATTTATTCCGATTTCCCAGACAACACTTCCCAGACGTGAAGAAGCTTACGAAGAAAAGGATCTTCAGGTATTTATGGGTCAGGAAGTATCCTTCAAGATTATCAGCGTTGAAAAGGCAAGAAAGAGAGTTGTGGGCTCGATGAGAGCAGCAGCTCGTGTTGAAAGAGAAGCAGCAGAAGCTAAGTTCTGGGCAGAAGTTGAAGAAGGCCAGAAGTTCACAGGCGTTGTTAAGTCTATTACAAATTACGGTGCATTCGTAGACCTCGGCGGCGTTGACGGAATGGTTCACATTTCCGAGCTCTCCTGGCTGCGCATTAAGCATCCCTCTGACGTTGTTAAAGTAGGCGACGTTCTTGAGGTTTATGTAAAGGATCTGGA
>JAFUJG010000012.1 GCA_017468215.1 Clostridia bacterium
CTTGATATAGCAGATGGTGAGTATAGTACCGCAAATCTTACTCTTATAGCGGCTGACAATAAATTTTTGATTAAAAAGATTACGGAGAACGCTTTAACATACGCTGACCGCTTTGAATTTGCTTTTACAGTTCCAAGTGATGGTGATTATACACTAACATGCTTTGCAGATGATGCATATACAGTAGCATATGATAGTGATGGCGACGGAGAAAATGAGACGACAACATCTGCTCATCAAATCTATATACTTAATAATGGTAGTGCTATAGACGGTGCAACAGTAAGACTGAGCAATTCAATAAGAAATACATATACATATAGTCTTATTGCCGGTGTAACTTACACGTTGCGACTTATGGTGAGCAGCACAGAAGTTGCTAATCTGTTTTATTCTGAAAATTCGGGAATAGAAATAGCGTTTAAATTGCAACTCGAAAAAGGACGCACAGCTACAGAATGGGAAGACCCAAGAAAAGAAAGCAAGTACAGAATTCCTTACCCGGTGACAAAAGAAGGGTTTGAAGCGGCTGTAAATGACTTGAAAGCGTTGATTGGGGCTTCGGTTAACGGATTGACAGATGTGAATTCTGTAGACAGCGAATATGCAGATGTGGATAATGTGCCTGCAAATAAGATTATCAGATATAGCACTTCAAACCTGTTCAATACTCCTGATGGCAAAAGCGGTACACTTGTTTCGCTCGCATACGATAAAAGTGTGGAAAATGGAAAAATTCATATATTTATAGCAAGCGATAACACCTTATATTACAGAATATGCTGGAAATCAGCGTGGAAACCGTGGGTTGATACGTCGAAGCATGAGATTTCACTTAGCTTTGATGATGGAGCCTTGATTTCAGGAGGAATGCTTTCTGACACTAATAAGTATTCAACTATGGCAGATATTCCTTCCAATAGCATCTTCACACTGATAACAACTGGTTTTACCGATATACCTGAAGCTGTGACTGGAACTGTTGTTACACTCGGACAAGCGCCTGGAGCAGGAAAAAACGGTGCTGTTCAAATATACGTAACAAGAGTAAGAAATGTGTATTTACGCATATGCTGGAGCGGTTCATATACTCAGTGGAATAGATTGGTAAGCTACTCAGACATTACAAAAGAAATAAATACGGTAGAAACAAGACGAGATTATTATGCGTGCTTTTCACTTTTTGAAACTATCGGTGTGCTTGGTGACAGCTACGCATCAGGTTCGTTCAGTGAAGATGGACAAGCAACATCTGTAGCTCACTATAATCTTTCGTGGCCTCAAATTCTTGGCAGGAGAAATGGGGTTGAAGTAACAAATTACACTAAAGGCGGTATTGATACTGCAAATTGGCTTACCAATACAACATATGGATTGCCGAAGCTTGTAAGTGATAAGCCAAGAGGATTGTACATTCTTGCTTTGGGTCGTAATGATACGAAGTTAGGCGTAGAATATATTGGTTCTGTAGATGCATTGACAGGAGAGTATGTAGATTACCCTGATACATTCTGTGGCAATTATGGAAGAATTATTGAGCAGATACAAGAACACGCTCCTAACGCAAAGCTGGTAATGCTTACCTGTGGATATACCAACGAAGGACAGATTGAGTTTGACATTGCAATTAAAATGATAGCTACGCATTACGGATTACCGTGCATGGATGCGGTGGATGATGATTATTTTACATCTGAATATTATCTGCTTGGAAGGTACAGAGGTGATAATCATCCTATGCCGATACAGTATGCAGGCATGGAGTTGGCTATTGAGCGATTGTTCAACAAGTGCGTTTGTGACTATAAGGACTATTTTACATTTTATTACGGCACAGAAAGTGATTTAACAATCGCTGCCAACGAATTGGAGGCGACACTTAATGGCGAATGATAAGGTAAAAGTGCTTATGGCAAGAGCGAATAATGTCATCGCAGCGGTGAAGGCGGCTATCATAGCAAAGGGCATTGATGTGCCTGAGGGAACGGATGCAGAGGAATATGCAGGGCTTATAGCTTCTATTGAAGGCGGTGGTGAAGATATAGAGACTGCCTATAACGAAGGCTACGAACAAGGCAAAGCGGACGAATACAAGAGGCTGTTCAACGCAATGGTTAATAACAGCGAACCTGTTGGTGATATTGTGATTGAAGCTGAAACAATAAAGGGAAGTTGTTTCAGTAGCAACAAAAATATCACAGGTGTTGAAATGACAAAAGTAAAAGAAATCGGCAACATGGCATTTTACTTATGTACAAATCTTATATATGCGATAATTTCCGCAACGTGCGAAACGGTAGGGACGAATGCTTTTGCCTATAATAGTAACCTTGCATCAGTTACGTTTAAAGGTACACCGACTTCAATAGGAAGTAACTGTTTTACAGGTTGCAATAAGCTTTTAGATATTTATGTTCCTTGGAGTGAGGGTGAGGTTACTGATGCCCCGTGGGGAGCAACGAATGCAACCGTGCATTATAACACGGAGGTATAACACTTGAAACAATAGAGAGAACACACGGAGAATGCACAAAAAACGCACAAAAAATGCACTCAGTGCGTTGAATGAAAGAAAGGTGGATTTTATGAAAACAGGTATTTTAACAGGTATTGGTGCAATTGGTGGTTTTATCGCTTCCTTTTTCGGGGGGTGGAGTACTGCCTTGACCACATTGGTTATTTTTATGGCTATTGATTACATAACAGGAATCATTGTTGCGGGCGTTTTTCACAATAGCGGAAAAACAAAAAATGGAGCTTTAGAGTCAAGGGCAGGTTGGAAGGGCCTTTGCAGAAAAGGAACAACCCTTTTGATTGTCCTCATTGCTCATAGGCTTGACATGGTAATGGGGACAACCTTTGTTACAGATGCCGTGACGATTGGTTACATAGCGAATGAGGCCATCAGTATTGTTGAAAATGCAGGCTTGATGGGGCTTCCCATTCCTTCTGTGATAACAAAGGCTATTGAGGTTTTAAAGAAAAGAGAAGAAGGTGAACAGTAATGTTTGCCGAAAAATATATGCTGCCTGCAGACCGAATTCCCGACTGTAGAGACCAGGGGAAGCTCGACATATGTGTAGCAATGGCAATAACAGCTGTTATGCAGATTTTGCACTACATAAAAACAGGGGAAAGAAAACAGTTTTCGCCTACATTTGCGGCAGGCGTATGGCGTGACCCTGAAAATCGAAAAATGCGGAGCCTTGTTCCGGAGACCGCACTTGAGTATGCAGTGGAGCTGGGATGCCCATATAACGATGATTTGCCTGTATTAATGCAAAACCCCGAAGCTTTTGACTATGTTGAGGCACACCCGGAACTGTATGAAAAGGCTACGGAAAATAAACTGATAAGCGGGTTTGAAGTTTTAAATGCGGGAAAAAGAGAAGAACGTATTCTGCAGATTAAGAAAGCTCTGATTGAATGTCAATATCCTGTTGTGGCGGTAGTTAAAGAGAAACCGAGTAGCCACTGTGTGCCTATTATAGGTTGGGATGATAATAAAGAGCGTTTTTACGTTATGAATTCCTGGGGAGATAAGGGCGGTGCAAAAGGGATTGATTCGTACAAATATACGGATTTAAAGAAAGGCTATAAGATATTACCTGCAGAGGAAAAGAAAGAGCTTGAGGAGGGCACGGAAATGGCAGTAAAAACATACAGTTTAAGAATAGATGGAGAAAAACTGTTGTCAAAGAATTTTAAGGTTAAAGAGTTTCGTTGCAAGGACGGAAGTGACAAAATTCTGATTGATACGAAGCTTGTGGAGCTGTTGCAGAAGATACGAGATTTCTTCGGAAAGCCTGTGACAATCACGTCCGGTTATCGCAATGCTACATATAATACAAAGATAGGTGGTGCGAACAATAGTCAACATATGTATGGCACTGCTGCAGATATAAAGGTGCAGGGTGTTGACCCTTTAATGGTGGCAAGGTATGCGGAAATTGTTATGCATGACAAAGGCGGCATCGGCTACTATTATTCGGATAGCAATTTCACCCATGTTGACGTGAGGACAAGCAAAGCACGTTGGAAGAATGGTGCAGGCAGTGAAGATGTGAGTGTGAAAAACCACGGTATGATTTATGTTGCTGACATTATTAATGAGCTTTACGCACGAGATATTATAACCGACAGAGAACTGTGGCAGAAGAAGCTCGTCGATGATAAAAATGCATACTGGCTTGCAAGGAAAGCTGCAGCATTTACGGTGAATAGGGGGAGAAGCACCACATATGGCGATGTAGGTGATGTTGAAGATATTGTTAAAGCCCTTAATCAGCGAGGTATTATAACTGACACAGAGCTGTGGAAAAGAGAATTGCCGGAGGATATAAACCTTTATTGGTTGGCAAGAAAAATTTGTAATATGACAAAATGAGTTTCGTATAAAAACGCCCTTGCAGTGTGCAGGGGCGTTTTTCGCAGTGTGACAGAAGTTGTAATAGAATATGGATAAAGGTGTTTGGTGATTTAACACTCTATAAAAGAAGGAGAGGATTTTATTATGGCAAAAAACTGGAATGAAGATACCGAAAAAAACGTGCATGGCGTTGTAAATGAAAAAAGCAAGTGGCAGGCGGCATATGAAGCAGGTGACGAGGAAGGCATGAAGGCTGCTCAGGATGCGGCAAAGGGATATTATAAATCTCTTACTGATTCGGGTAATTATGATGTGGCGAAGGAGCTACAGGCAAGTGATTATGATGCAGCAAGAGGTTTTCTCGAAAACTACAAAGGCACAAAGCCTACAGATACGAACAGAGGTATGGCAACTGAAAACATAAGGACAGCCACCGACACCTCAAAGAAGCACAGCGAATTTGCAGGCGATTTTGAGCAGATGTGGAAAGAGGGGTATCAGAACCAGGAAGACAGGATAAACGCTGACCCTATGAGCACAGAAGCGGCAAAAAATATTATGAAGGTATACAACGGCCTTGGCGATGCAGCAAGAGGCGATACCCTTGCAGACGGAAGTGTGAGAAATGACGGAAACCTTGACAGCTTTACAAAGGCAAATGCTGACAGACAGAAGCAGGCTTATACAGATGCGGGTGTTGAATCTGTTTTTGATTTGCACGACAGAAATGTTTGGGCGGGCGGACAGAATTACCGTGATATGCTTGCAGGTGGCGAGCTTGTGGGCAACGAATATGACGGAGCAGTTGAAAACGCTGTTAAAACAGCTGAAAGCGCTACCGATATTGAGAACGCAAACAAGCAGAGTGATGTGAGCGTTCAGGCACAGGAAGCAGAAATTACAGGTGAAGTGCCCGAGGCGTTGACAAGAAAGAACAATCAGTTCTTTGACGAAAGCGGTAAGCTCATTAATCCCGATTTGGATTACCAGGAAATTATTAACACTGCTACTGCTAACGGTGACATGAAAACCGTTGAAGATGCAGAGGCGGCAAGAGCATGGAAAATAATTAATGTGCCCGGCTACAGTCAGTATGTACCGGAAATTAAAACATCTTCGGCAAAGCAGACTGAAGCAGGAAGGCAGTTTGACGAAAATGTGAGACTTTCTGAAGAAGGAAACAACCTTGCTAAGTATGAAATTGACAAGAGCGCTGAGGTTTCGAGAGAAAAGACAGCGGCAGAACTTTACGCCGAAGCGGCACAGTACGAGGCCATGGGTATGCCTGAGGTTGCCGCAAGCTTAAGAAAATATGCAGACAGCAGAAGCGAGAGCGTAGAAAATGCGGATAGTACAGCAGGAACAGAACCGGCAAAGGCTGAAAGCGTTGCAACTGCAGAAGAAGCACCTGAAGCAGCTGATGACACTATCAA
>JAFUJG010000130.1 GCA_017468215.1 Clostridia bacterium
CTTAAAATTGGGCATTCCCACAATCAGCGAAGAAGATTTCCTCGCTATGTTAAACAGCTAAATTTACCAAATGGGGTCAGACCCCATTTGGTAAATTTACTTACATCAAGGAGGTTTTACCAATGAAAACCGCAATTAAAATATTAAAGGCGGCAAAGAAATACCATGTATTTCTTTACATAACGGCAATTGCCACAGTTTTGAATTCTGTTTTATCACTTTATACACCCAGGCTTATATCCAGCCTTGTAAACCTTATTGCAGATGACCCCGCCCGTCTTCCTCACGAGGCACCCCGCCTTGCAGGGATATTTCTGCTTATTGCCTTTGGCATTTTTGTAACCCAGGCAGTGAAGGTGTATGTGAGCCACTATGCTGCATGGAACTTTGTTGAGGAGCTTCGTAACAAGCTTTATGACCATATTCAGCGCCTTTCGCCCGGTTACTTTTCCGACAAGCAGACAGGTCAGCTGATGAGCCGTGTTATAAACGACACCCTCACAATGGAGCTTTTTACCGCACATTGTGCTCCCGATATTTTGGCAAACTCTGTTATGTTCTTTGGTGTTATAGTAATGCTCATGACCATGAACGTTCGTCTTGCAGTTTATGCCATCCTTACACTTCCCGTTGTTGGTGTGTGCGTATGGTTTTATGCAAAAAAGGTGCGCCCCTTATTTGGTGGTCGCCACCAGACCGTTGCCGAAATTAACGGTACATTGCAGGACAATTTTTCCGGCATTAAGGAAATCCAGGTTTTTAACTGCCAGGACCGTGAGCGTGACCGCTTTGCATCTAAAACTCGTGACTATACCCGCCTTACCATGGAAGCCTTTAAAAAGAGCAGTATTGTGCATCCCTTTATAGGCTTTCTTAATCAGCTGGGCACAGTGCTGGTTATAGGCATAGGCGGCATTATGGCGTCAAAGGGCGAAATTGATGCAGGTGAGGTTGTTGCCTTTTTGCTGTATCTCTCCTCCTTGTATGCGCCTATAAACTCTCTTGCACGTACCAACGAGGATTTGCAGGATTCACTTGCCGCAGGCGAGCGAATTTTTCAGATGTTGGAGGTTAAAAGTGCTGTTGAAGACTGCGAGGGTGCAATCGACATAGGAACAGCCGAAGGTGAAATTGAGTTTAAAAACGTTTATTTCTCCTATAATGAATCATCTGAGGTTTTAAGTGATTTCTCCCTTAAGATAAACAAAGGCGAAACCGTTGCCCTTGTAGGCTCAACAGGCGTTGGCAAAACAACTCTTGCCTCACTTATAACACGCTTTTATGACCCCACAGCAGGCTCTATTACACTTGACGGAACCGACCTTCGTGACATGACATTACATTCACTTCATGAAAACATTTCAATGGTATTGCAGGATGTTTTCCTTTTCCATGGCACAGTTGCCGAAAACATCCGCTATGGTGCGATAAATGCAACCGACGAGGAGGTTTACACAGCCTCCCGCCTTGCCAATGCAGACGGCTTTATAAATGAGCTGGAGCATGGCTATGACACAATTGTAGGCGAACGTGGCGTAAGGCTTTCAGGCGGTCAGAAGCAGCGTATAGCCATTGCACGTGCA
>JAFUJG010000131.1 GCA_017468215.1 Clostridia bacterium
AAGGCGAGAGAAGTCGAGCCCAATATGGTTTTAACGCCCTTCGCCTTAAGGGGTGGTCTCATATATAATACTTTTAAGAGCCCCCCAAAAGTTGCGTAATTTGTTACAAAATTGTTACGGTTTTGTTTTATTTTTCCAAACTTACAGTTTTTTCTGCATGGCTTTTAACACTGTAATTTGTAATACCATCTTCTGTTTCGCCATCTATCTGCACAGGGACAGGGCGGTCAAAGGTAACACTTATATTATCACCCTCAATAACTGTAACATACTTTTTATATCTTACATGTTTTCCGAAAAACGCCTGCGGAATAATAGGAAAAATACCAATCCTTCCAACGGTATGAACAACAACAAGTGTAACTTTTCCCGTATTTCGGTTCTGCTTTGGTGCAAGCATAATACCGCCGCCAAAGTATCTGCCCTTCATAACAGATGCAAACCACACATTTGTAAACCTGTAATCCTCTCCGTCAACGGTTATGTTTGCATTGACAGGGTCATAACCGCCTAATATACCCTTTATTGCTGTTGCAACATAGTTAACCTTTTTACCCCGGGCATGCAGCTTGTTACCCTCCGCACAGGAATATGCATCCAGACCGCCGCCTACACCGTTAACAAAGCGGGTTTTTATATCGCCAAAGCTCATAACAGGCAAGCCTTTTATATACGCATTAAGTAAAAACGGTTTTTCGCCCTTAACGTGGTTAACATCTTTTAAAAAGTCATTACCGGAGCCTGTGGCGTAGTAGTATATATCGTTTGTTATATCAATAGAGGCTATATCATCAACAAAACGGCTTAAGGTTCCGTCTCCGCCTGCAATAACGGCTATGTCATCGCTATGCAGCATGGCAAAAAATTCCTTATAATTTTCAATTTTAGTTATATCGTGAAAAGACACTTCATAATTTTCATAATTACTGAGCTTTTTACCTTCTTTTTCACCTGTGCCGTTTCCCGACTTAGGGTTATATAAAACAAACGCTTTTTTCATACTGCACCTCCTTAGAATATACACTACAATGATATCACAGTTTTTTACATATTTCAACAAAAAAAGGAGGCCCCGATAATAGCTTCAATTGTAATCTTGTAGAATCAAATTTCTCTCACAGCAACAAAATCAAAAGAGGATGTAAAAATTCCATTTAAATTTCTTTACATCCTCTTTGACGCTTTATTCTAAACTTATTTTAAAAACACCTTCATTACCTTTATACATTATTTCTACAGTAGGCATACCTGCAGCATAGGGAGTAACCTCATATATATTAAAATATAAAACACTTGCATTGTCAGTTATATACCAATGAACTATATTTATAGCATTCTTTATTCCTTCTTCGCTAAGGTAAAAATAATCTTCTCCGTATTTTTTAATAAAAGCATCATAAATCAGCTTGTTTATTTCTTCACTATTACCATTTAAAACATCCGAAAGCACCAGCTCCTTTTCATTAAGTATGTCGAAGGTTTTTGCGTGCTGATAGCTTGTTGGGTGAGCACCACCCGTTTGAT
>JAFUJG010000132.1 GCA_017468215.1 Clostridia bacterium
AATAATATCTGCCTTCGGGCCTTCGGGTAGAGAGGACTAGGTAAGAGAGGTTATAAAAAACGAGATTGCACCTTTCGTTGATGATATATTTGTTGACAACATGGGTAACCTTATCTGCCACAAAAAGGGCAACGGCAAAAAGCTTATGTTTGAGGCACATATGGACGAGATTGGCGTTATGGTAACACATATCGACAAAAACGGCTTTTTAAGGTTTGCGGCGGTAGGCGGTGTGTCGCCCTACAACTGCGTTAACCGTGCCGTAAGGTTTGAAAACGGTGTGGAGGGTGTTATTTCCGGCGAGGGGAAAACACCCATGCGTGACTGGAATTTGGACAAAATGTTTATCGATATAGGTGCCGAAAGCTACGAAGAAGCTGCAAAAAAGGTTACAATTGGCGATATGGCAACCTTTGACGGGCATTTTGCTGTTATGGGCAAAAAGATTTCGGGCAAGACAATGGATGACAGAATTGCCTGCTATGCGCTCATTGAGGCTGTTAAAGAGATTAAAGAGTGCCCAAACGATTTGTATGTTGTGTTCACAACTCAGGAGGAGCTTGGACTTCGTGGTGCTCGTGTTGCCGCACAGGTGGTTGAGCCCGATATGGCAATTGCGGTTGATGTATCAAGTGTTGGTGATACGCCAGAAAGCAAGCTTATTGACCTTACCTTGGGTAAGGGGCCTTCCGTAAAAATACGTGATGCGTCCTATATTATAAGCCCCTTAGCACGAGACTTTATGATTAAGTGTGCCAATGAAGCGGGTATTCCCTATCAGTTAGAGGCGGCAAGCTTTGGCGGAACAGACACAGGTGCGGTTATGCTCACAGGCAGTGGTGTGCCTGCGGCTACAACATCTATCCCCACAAGATATATCCATTCGCCTCAGGAAACTGTGCACATGGATGATGTGGAAAACGAGATTAAGTTCATCAAAAAGATGATGGAAACGGAAATATGAATGAATTGCACTGCATGCGTGAATTGCCTTCGGCATGAATTGCGGCTTTGCCTCATGAATTGTTTGCTTTGCAAACATTAATGTTAAAACTCCGTGGACGGAGTTTTTCCGAAATGCTCTTTGAGCAATTCATTATGCGTAGCATAAATTCATTCACGAAGTGAAATTCATGAAAGCGGAGCTTTCAATTCATTTATCTGACTGAAAGGAAAATTTTATGAAAGATTACATCGTTAACGCAATAACAAGCTGCGGCAGTATAAGAGTGATTGCTGCAGTGACAACTGACCTTTGCGAAAAGGCAAGGGAGGTTCACAATTTTTCGCCAACCTGTGCAGCGGCAGTGGGCAGAGCCTTGACTGCGGCAGCCATGATAGGCAGCACCCTTAAAGGCGAGGAGGACACCCTTACGTTGCAGTTTAAAGGTAACGGCCCTATAGGCAGGGTTATTGCGGTAAGCGACAACAAGGCAAATGTTAAGGGCTATGCAGGCGACCCCTGCGTTGACCTGCCCTTAAAGAAAAACGGACATCTGGATGTTGGCGGTGCTGTGGGCAAAACAGGCTACTTATCCGTTATCCGTGACTTTGGCATGAAGGAGCCTTATATCGGACAGGTTGATTTGGTAACAGGCGAAATTGCCGAGGATTTGACATATTATTACGCAAAGAGCGAACAGCTTCCCTCGGCGGTGGCGTTGGGCGTTATTGTGGATACAGACCTTACGGTAAGAAGTGCAGGAGGATTTATTATCCAGATATTGCCCGGAGCTATGGACGAGGATATTGACCGCATTGAAAAGGCAATAGGCGAGATTGGCGAGGTGCCCAGGCTTATTGAACAGGGCAAAACCCCTCGTGACAT
>JAFUJG010000133.1 GCA_017468215.1 Clostridia bacterium
AACAATTACATTCGAAGATGATTATACAGGGATTAAGGCACTTTTTGAAATCCCCTTGGATAAATCAAAGGCAGATCCCGAAAAGGCAGCACAGATTATAGCTGAAATGTGGAATGATTAACAACTTTTTTTGCCTTCCTGAAACTTTTTCTTTATTTTTCTGCTATATAATAGTGTAAAGCTTAAACGCGTTTAGTTGTACAAAGAGGTTGGTTTTATGGTTGATGAAAAAAAGCTTTTGGAAAAGCTCAAAAGAAAAGATGTCGGGGCAATAGAACAGGCTATAAAAATCTACACGCCGTATCTTTCGACAGTTTTATATAACATGGCGGGAAGCCGGCTGCTAAAAGAGGACGGCGAGGAGATTATCTCCGATGTGTTTATAACGCTTTGGAAAAATGCCGATTACATAAATCTTCAAAAGGGAACTGTGCGCTCATACATTGCCGCAGTTGCAAGAAATCTCTGCTTAAGGCGGATTAATAAGGAGCATACTTATACACCGCTGGAGGATGTGTACGTATCGGGCGAAGATACTGTAGATGAACACCTTTCGTCAGATGCATTGTGGGATGCAGTTATGAAGCTTGGAGAGCCAGACAATGAAATATTTGTGCGAAGATATAAATATGACGAAAAAATCAGGGTGATTGCAAAGGCTTTGGGAATGAATACATCAACCGTTAAAACACGTATTATGAGAGGCAGAAAGAAACTTAAGGAATTGTTGAAGGAGGAATGGTTATGAGACGCTTTGAAGACAAGTCTAATATGCAGTCTGTTCTGGATTCTGATGTGAGCGTAATTTGCAAGAAGGTGAAAGAACAGATAAAATCCTCCGAGAGTGAAAGGAAGGTTTATATTATGACACATAAAACAAAGATTGCATTGGTTGCCATCTGTGCAACGCTAATTTTAGGAATAACAGCTTTTGCAGCAAGCGGTATTATAACAACATGGTATTCGTCATCAAGTCTTGCAGACGAGTTTTACGAATTGCCCGAGAGTGAAAAGATTGTTGATGAAATCGGCTATGAGGTTGTGCTTATTGAAGATTTTGAAAACGGTTATGCGTTTAGCCGCGGTCATGTTGTGAATAACCGACTTGCCGATGACGGCAACAACACCGTTGAAAAATTCAAGTCAACAACATTTTATTACGAAAAGGATAATGACAGAGTAATTTATTCCCAGGATAAGTTTGAAGCTGATATGCCTTTTGACGGTGATGTGGTATATTCTGAAAACGGTGTTGATATTTATTATAATACTTTTGTAAATAAGTTTGTGCCTGCTGATTATGAGCTGACAGAAGATGACAAAAAGGCAGAAAAAAACGGCGAGTTGGTGTTCAGTTACGGTACAGATACGGTTGAAATAATTACAGTGCAGTCGGTAAGCTTTGAAAAAGATGGTATAAGACACTCTCTTATGCAGATGGATGGTAAACTTGATAAAATGGAACTTGCTGAAATGGCAGTTGAAATTATAAATAAGTAATTAAACCCCCGATGCTATTGCATCGGGGGTTTCTCGTTTAATCCAATATTCGTCCGTCGGTAGATATTGTCACAACTTGCCAGGGGATAAACTTTCCGCTTGCCATAAGTGCACGCTTTACGGCATTTTCAATACCGCCGCAGCAGGGTACCTCCATACGGACTACAGTTACGCTTTTTATATTGTTGTTTGCAATAATTGCGGTGAGCTTGTCACAATAATCGCCTTCGTCAAGCTTGGGGCAACCGATAAGCGTAACATGGTTACGGATAAATTCGTTATGGAAGTTTCCGTAGGCATAGGCTGTGCAGTCTGCCGCAATCAAAAGGTTGGCATTGTCAAAATAAGGTGCGTTAATTGGCACAAGCTTAATCTGTACAGGCCACTGTAAAAGCTGGCTTGTAACTGCACACTCTTGCACAGGTGCAGCCTCTCTTTTTATTGCCTTGGAGGCAGTTCCCGGGCAACCGCAGGGGAGCGATGCCGCCTTTTTTGCTGCCTGTGCAGCTTTAACTGCTGCCTCGTCATAGGCAGGGGCTTCTCTTTCTTCAAAGGTTATAGCGTCCACAGGGCAGGCAGGGAGGCAGTCCCCAAGGCCGTCGCAGTAGTCTTCACGGGTAAGGCGGGCTTTGCCGTTTATCATTTCGATAGCCCCTTCGTGGCAAGCCTTGGCGCAAGCGCCGCATCCGTTCCATTTTTCTTCATCTATTTTTATAATTCTTCTTAACATGGTGATTTCTCCTCTCTTGATTTTGTAGTTTTATTATAGTACAATAAATAAAACAAGTCTGTTGTATTTACAACGCAAGGGGTGTTTTATGAAAAAATATATCAATATTCTTAAACGAAATTTGTTGTTTTCGGGTGTGGGTGAGGCAGACATCGAATCAATGCTTTCGTGCCTGGGTGCAAGGCTCTGCACGTATAAAAAAGGCGAGTATGTGTTAAGACAGGGTGAGCATCTTGATGCAATTACCGTTCTTGTTGAGGGCAAACTTCACATACAAAAGGATGACTACTGGGGCAACCGCAGTATTTTGGGGCAGATATCCGTTGGCGAAATATTCGGCGAGGCATACGTAGCCCCTGAAAGCGGAGTGCTCCTTAACGACGTTGTTGCAATGGAAGATTGTGCAGTTATATTTTTTGATGTTAAGCGTATTATAACTGCCTGTTCTTCGGCGTGCCGTTTTCATGCCTTAGTTGTGCAGAACTTATTTTTTGCCATATCCGAAAAAAACAGGAAGCTTGTGCAGAAGTTGGGTCATATGTCAAAGCGAACAACAAGGGAAAAGCTTATATCGTATTTGTCAGAGGAAGCCAAAAAACAGGGAAGTGCAAAATTTTCAATCCCCTTTAACCGTCAGCAGCTTGCAGATTTTTTATCGGTGGACAGAAGTGCAATGTCCAATGAGCTGTGCAAAATGCGTGATGAAGGACTTTTGAAGTTTGATAAAAACTGTTTTACACTTTTATAAAGAGGAGGGTTATTATGGAATACACAACAGAAAAACGCCTGCAACATATTACGGAAGAATGCATGAACACTAAAGAAACAAATCCCATAAAGCTGTTTTATAAAATTGCAGGAAAGGATTTTGTGCGTATACATGGCCCCGAGCATCACTTTTTGGACGGAGCGTGTATTCTGACAGCGTTTTATAATTCGGGCGGAGAAATTGACCTTGAAAAAAGCCTTATTAAGCTTTTGGAGCAAAGCAATAAAATGCCCGGAGCAATGTGCGGTCAGTGGGGTGTGTGCGGTGCGGTAACAAGCGTCGGTGCGGCACTGGCGATTATTGATAACACAGGACCCTTGTCAACAGTTGACTGGGGCTTGCATATGAAATTTACCTCGAAGGCTGTTTTGGAAATTTCGCAAACAGGCGGGCCAAGATGTTGTAAACGTGATGCATTCTTTGCAATAAGAACAGCGGTGGATTTTATTAACGAAAATTACGGCATGCAAATTCCCGGAAGTGATATTAAATGTGCTTTCAGCCGGAGGAACGAGCAATGCCTTAAGGAAAGGTGCCCTTTTTATGGAAAAAATTAAAATAGCATTTATCTGCGTGCATAATTCCTGCCGTAGTCAGATGGCGGAAGCTTTTGGGAAAAAGTATTTATCCGAAAAGTTTGAATGCTACAGTGCAGGAACAGAAACAAAGCCCGCTATAAACGCCGATGCAGTGAGGATTATGAAAGAGCACTTCGGCATTGATATGACAGGTCAGTACTCCAAACTGATAGCAGATATCCCTACCCCCGACATTGTAATAACCATGGGCTGTAATGTAAAATGCCCATATATGTCCTGCAAAGAACGTTTCGATTGGGGCCTTGATGACCCCACAGGGAAAAGCGATGAGCACTTTATCAAAACCGCCGGAAAAATAAAAGCGAACATTTTGTCACTAAGGGGATAATTTGATCCATCACTTGAATTTGCCATAGAATTATAATATAATAAATTCAATAGGATGGTTAATTTACAACACAGATATCATAAGGTGGGAGAATTGATTATGCAGGAAA
>JAFUJG010000013.1 GCA_017468215.1 Clostridia bacterium
CCAATGTGAGGCTTGCCCGAAGTATATGCTATGGCAGTTGTAATATAATATTTACCTTTACTCATTTGTATCAACTCATTCTTTTACCAGGGTTTAACAGCACCGATTAATTCGTTAACGTCTTCGATGTTGTGCTTTGTCATATATTCTTCAATTCCGTAAGCTGTCTTTACTGCCGCATAGGGGTCAACAAAGTTCTGTGTACCTACACTAACCAATGTGCTGCCAGCCAGCATAAATTCAACAGCATCGTTGCCGTCCTGTATTCCACCCATACCGATGATGGGAATGTTGACATTATTTGCAACCTGCCATACCATTCTAACTGCAACGGGCTTAACTGCAGGACCGCTCATACCGCCTACGTTGTTGTTTAAAATGGGACGACGTGTGTTAATGTCAATCTTCATGCCGAGTAGTGTATTGATAAGGCTTAAACCGTCAGCACCAGCATTTTCTGCAGCCTTTGCAATAGCCACGATGTCAGTAACATTGGGAGAAAGCTTAACAACAAGGGGCTTGTTGCACTGCTCTTTTACCTTGTAGGTAATCTCTGAAACCATGCAGGGGTCTGTACCGAAGGCAACACCGCCGTGCTTTACGTTGGGGCAGGAAATGTTCATTTCAACTAAATCAACATTGCTCTGGCTGATAAGTCTGCCCATTTCGATATAGTCCTCCAATGTGTTACCTGCAATGTTTGCAATAATCTTGCACTTAGAAAACTTTTTCTTCAAAAAGGGTAAATCGTTTGTTAAGAAGTTTTCCAAGCCGGGGTTCTGGAGACCAACGCTGTTTAAAATACCGCCGTAAACCTCGGCAATACGAGGAGGCTTATTGCCTTCACGGGGCTTTAAGGTGAGGCCCTTAACGCTGATACCGCCAATAGAATCCAGGTCGTAATACTGTGAATATTCGTAACCAAAGCCAAACGTACCCGAGCCTGTTACAACAGGATTTTCAAATTCAACGCCGCAAAAATTTACTTTTGTGTTCATTCGAATTCCACCTCACTTGCATCGAATACGGGACCCTTCTGACAAACCTTGTCGTAGCCCGACTTTGTTTTGCAAACACACACAAGGCATGCACCTATACCGCAGCCCATTCGCTGTTCCATGCTTATCTCAGCCTTGATGCCCTTTTCCTGAGCAATCATCTTAATTGCCTTAAGCATAGGTGTGGGACCGCAGGCATAGATAATATCGCAATCTTCCATTGCTTCTGCGGCTGCATTAATAGCAAAGCCGTTGTAGCCGTAGGTGCCGTTATCAGTTGCAATAACAGTAGGACCACAGGCGGAAAAATCTTCCTCCATGCAAACCATTTCCTTGTCACGGAAACCAAGGAAAACCTTGGGATTTGTTAAGTTTTTAGCAAGATACAATAGAGGGAATGAACCAAGACCGCCGCCTAAAACAACAGCCCTTGCATCTTTTTTAACAGTAAAGCCTGTGCCCAAAGGACCTAAAAGGTCCAGTGTTTCGCCAACTTCCTTCTTTGACAAAATTTCTGTTCCGTCGCCCTTGATTTCGAACACAATACGTGTAATGTTATCATAAGCGTCACAGATAGAAATAGGTCTTCTTAAAATGTGCTTATCGCTGCCGATATTTATATGCACAAACTGACCGGGCTGTGCTTCTTTTGCAAGAGCTTCGTTTTCTAAAAGAAGTTCAAC
>JAFUJG010000134.1 GCA_017468215.1 Clostridia bacterium
ACCATCTGCTATATCAAGCAGATTCCGAGTAGCTGTATTTTCTAAATTAGCAAGAACTTTATTCAAAGTGTTATTTTCATACACCCAACAGTCATTCGCAATACCACCCTCAAGTCGATACTTTATTTTTGTTTCCTCAACAAAAACCTCAAGCCCCTCAAAGCGTACACCCTCGGCGATTGCATCACGCTCAGCAATGGTTTTCTTCGTCATTCTGTCATCAATAGGCACAGGTGCACCCATATTAAAACCTGACACAATTTTAGGCATTCCTCATTCCTCCTTCCAGTTCCACCGTAAATTCCATAGGCACAGTTGCCTTATGTGGAAGTGTATACACGTTATAGCCCTCAACAACGCTCTTTTCAAAGTCGTTTATGTAGTCATACCCGCCATCGCCTACAATTGCCGTGATGCACTTACGGCACGCAATACAGTACCGCCCTGCAGGTATTGTAAACGTGGTGACCTTGCTCACATCCATGCTTTCAATCTCTGCAGCACTCATGGGCACCGCTTCGACAATACCAAAGTAAATAAATCCTGCCTTCTTACCGCTTACTTCTCCGAACAAGTTTTCTCTCACTTCAAAAGTCTGTTCCGCTTCCAGCCCCACTTCTTCGCTTGTTACATACCTTATCTGCAGCTTCCCACACACATTTGCCGTAAGCTTCATTGTGTCAGTTTCGCTCAGCTCCAGTATTACAGCATCACCGTCAAGGGTAGTGTCGCAGTCCTGTTTATCACATATCAGCTCTCCGTTTTGCGTTATAATACAGTCAACCTTTGCATCAATCCCAAGCTTTTTGCTGACAGGTATCATTTCACACCCTGCCATACCTCTTACAAACACAATCTTACGTGCCACTTTCCGTCACCGCCCCACTTTTCAACTTCTCTATTTCTTTCTTCAATTTATCCAGTTCAGTGCGTGTATCACGTCTGAACTTGTCAAATTCTTCCCCCAATTCTTCAGAAGTTCTCTCATTTTTTTCATTCATAAGTCAGTGCACCTCCGCTCTTAATTTCCACATCCATGCTTATAAGCTTAAAGTAACCGCTTCCGGTAAATCTCAGCTTTAAAAACCAATCCACAACATTTGTAAGGCTGAACTCACATCTCTGCACTTGTATCTTTCCTGTGTTATTCACCCTGGAAGCCGTGTTTACTTTCTCACCAGTATTTTTTACAACCTGTACTGTAAATCCACTCTCAGCCCCCAACTCGTACGTAATTCGCACCTTCTGAAGTCTTTTTAAACTAAGTGTGTTTTCTGTCATGGCGTCTGTTGTAAAGCTCCATGCTCCATAATTCTCGCCCTCAAGCTTTACAAGCTCTCCTGTGTTTGTCACAGCGTACATCTCGCCCGAGAGCACAATCATTTTGCCAATGTCTTTAAAGTAATCAGAGCTTCTTTCTTCCCACATTCCCAAAAGGAAATCATACTTATAAACATCCTCACCTGTTTTTATAAGCACACTTCTGTCATTGCCAAGCATCTGCACATCTTCATACATGTCAACGCCAAGCTCGTCCCCAATCACCCTCGGGAAGCTTCCTCCGTAGGTCCGTATCGCATTTTTACCACAGAAGCACAACCTTCCGTACGCCTCACAAATCCCCTGCGGAAATGGTGTGCCTACCGCATAAACATCCTGTATGGTAAATGGGTTGCTTCCGCCGTACACTTCCTGCATAAATCCACTCTTTAAAACGCTTATCTTGCCCAGGTATTCACGTATCGCAACAATCGAACCGTCTGCGTTCGCATTGGCCGTTGTGGTTGTCAGCCATGCGTGCTCTGATGAAATATCAGTAGTTGTGTCAAGCTCCCAACCGTTATAATTGTTATACTCACTGCATATAACCGTGCTACCCACGCTTCCGAACACCCTGCCTTTATAAAAGGTCACGTGTTCAAACTCAGGCGCCACCGTTTCTTCGTAGTTGAATATGCCTGGGCTTTTCTCCAGGTGCATATAAGTTTCACCAGCACAGGCAGTTCCATTTATATCGTCATAAGCACGGATTCCCTCGTTTGCTAACATTTCATCAATGTCCAATATTGTAAATGCGTTAAGGTCTGCAAGGCTTTTTATTGTTTTTATCTTATTGCCGATATATCCGCTGTCATAGGTAGACGAACTGTTACAATCTTTACTCTTTTCAAAATAGCTGAAACGCACTTCATTTTCAGAACGAAGCCATTGCGCAAACACTTGTCTCCTTAATTCTACCCACACTGCCGCCGCCCGACTTGCTCCTGTTTGTTCACAATAATATGGAACGCTTGAAAAGTATTTCCACACCTGGTCTGCCTTGCCGTTTTCATCAAAAATCACATAAATTCGGCTGGTGTCAATGTCACTTTCGGCGTCCGCATCCCATAAAAGAGGTAAAAACTTGTCAACAACTTCAACGCTTCCTGCCGGAAACACAGGCATATAATTTGTATCTGCAACGTCATCCAAATCGCTGTTAAACACACAAACGTTCTTCTGCACGTCCACAGCAATAGTTTCGGTTTTGTATGTTTCCACAAATGTCAACCGCACCTTCTCTTTCGGGAGATTAGCACTCCTTGCATCTCCGGCAGCAATATAGCAAAGCTTACCGTCAACCATTTTTCCGTACACATACCCCTTGTCACAAGCAAGGAACAATTCATCACCACGTGTAACACAGTCATAGACTTTACTTATTAACCTATCCTCCCATGTAACCGTTGTTATAGCGTTTCCTTCCTCGTCTGTTCCTTCGGTTTCAACACGTTCGGTAAATTTAAACGTCTTTATTACCTCCGGCACCCGGCTACTTTCCACATTCGGAAAGTCTCTGAACGTCACATTAACCGCTTCGGAAAGCGCTCCACTGTCAAAGGTTGCACGCTTGTTCATACCCTTCCACCCGCCTATGTGCTGAACACTGCTCCCCTGTATGGGTATCTCAGCCTTGTTCATAACAACTGCTTCCTCAGGCGGCTCATTCACTTCAAATGTCGGTACGTTCTTCCGCATACCCAAAGCCTCATGCACAGGGTCTTTCGTTTCTATATTCGCAATGCTTTTTTTTATCCCACCTGTTTTTCGAGTAGGCTCATTTACTCCAACATCGGGCACATATTTTTTCAATTTCATTCACCTCAACCAAACTGTGGTCTTGTGCTTTCAACCCACGCATCAAAACTCTCACGGTAAGTATTGTAGTCATTTGCCCATTTTGCGCTAAGTGCATCCTCATTAACCTGTTTATAAGCCTCTGTTCTGATAGCCGCCATCAACATAGGTATATACTCAGTAGGGAGCTCAACATTTACTTTGCTCGTCACACCATCAACCTCTGCAGGGCGGTAATTATAATAAATTTCAACATTTCCGGCAAAATCCTTGTTCATAACCACGTTTATTGTTCCGTCTTCCCCTTCGTGATAAGTGTTATTATATGCCCCTGCATCTTTAGGCGACGTATGCATAAATGTCTCACCATTACATCTCACAAGCACAACATCCTCAAACGGAATATCAGTTTCAAGAGTTATTGCTTTTGCTTTTCCTGCTTCTGCATCACTTATATATCCTGTTGTCATAACCTGCTTTTTGATAACCTGTGAATACAACTGCCGAAGCTCAACGTTACAAGCCAAAAGCAATATATCATCACTCACGCTCTTGTAACTTTCAACCTCAGTTCTTATCATTTTAAATATTTTCTCATATGTAAAAGTCTTACTTTCGAACATCTTATTCACACCTTTCTCCTTAGCTCTGCACTAATAGTATTTCGTCATAACCCTTATTTTGCCCTCGTTCTGCTTTTCTCTTATCCTCTTTTTACCTTCCTCTACACACTTGTAAAAAAGGCCCTTTTTGTTACTGTCTCCTGTTACCAGGTAGCAGATATTTTCAATCATCGCAATATGGAACAAATCATTGCACCATATCTTCTCATCACTCACCGTTGTCGGGTGCTTCTTTGCACCTGTGTTAAGCCACAAATACTTTTCCTCTACAAGCACTTCAAGCTCACTGAGCGTATCTTCCAAAAAGTTTATAAACTTTCTCTCATCAGGCACCGCTTCTTTCGGCACCCTGTAGCATACCTTTTCATACAATTCCTTTACGGTCAATTTAATCACCTTCATATACAAAAAACAAAGGCAGGCAAGGCTTTGCCCGCCTTTGTTTTACATCTTAGTTATTTTCTCTCAAATGCTGTTGCCTTACGCAACTGCATTTGCATTCTTAATTCTGATGAAACCGCCGGGGTTCTTGATTATGTAGTTACCGTAAGAAGCCATCATAGCCTGGAAGATGCTTGTACCTGCAATTCTCTCAAACACAGGAGTGTCGGGAGTGTCGTTAGTGTAATCAAGCTCATCCATGTGAGGCTCAATATCCTGTGTGCCAATACCCCAGATTTCGTTCTCAGGAACAAATCTTTCCTGGTATACTGCAATTTCCTTGTCAAGATACTGGAATGTGATAGCCTTATGACCAACCTTAAGCACGCCTTCGGAAGATTCAAGCTTAACATTTGCAGCCTGAGCATATTCGCTGAATGCGCTGTAAGCCTTACCACCCATGGCAAATACGTCAACCTTACCATTATGGTCGTCACTTTCATCAAGTGCCTCTCTCAGAATTGTCATTGTGATGTCGTTCTGCGCATCCTTTACAACAGGTCTGAGCCAGGGGTTTTCTGCCTTGGAAAGACCATGGATGTGAGTAATTTCATCATCAAACACACTGCCGATACCAACAATTTCTCTGCCATGAGAGTTCTGAACTGTCATGAAACAGCCTTCAGTAATCTTTGCACCCTCATTTGTAAGAAGGGTTACGGTCGCTGTACCGTCAGAGTTTGCGGACACACCGTCAACTCTCGCCTTCTTTACAACAGGTGCAGAGCCGATAATTGCATTTGATGCATAAATATCAACCAGAATACCTGTGATAATCTGTTTACGGTTAGAGAATGTAATCTCTGTATGCTCGTCATCCACGACCTTAACACTGGAAATTGTGCCCAGCTTGCCGATGCCGTTGCCCCAGATGGCTCTGCCGATATTCCACTTCGCAGCTGTATATGCACCATTGATTTCTGTGTCAAGATAATCAATAAGTGTCGCTTCTCTCTTTGCCTTCACTAATCTGTGAAGAAGGTTGATTGCCACAAAGTATTCTGCAGGAGCCTGCTTAAACTTCTTATGTGCAACGTTTGCACCTTCGGGTACGGAAAGACCTGTCATGTCACCGAAACCGAAGCCACCGGAAACACCAACGGGAATGGGAGCTTCAATATATTCTTCGCCCTCATAACCCTTGTTGTTCTTCATAATCTTTTCGCTTATAAGCGTGGGGTCTGTCTTTACACCGTTGCGAAATGCTTCGGTGTACTTTGTCTTTAAAATTTCACTTGCTAATACAAGGTTACTTCCTACTGACATTATTCTTCATCCTTTCTCACTTTAAAAACTTTTTTCTGAGCTCTCTCAAGCTCTTATTTGCCGCATCCATATCTTTTGGAGTGTCAGCCGTATACGGTTCATGCGTTGACAGCGAACTCGAAACAGGCATCGGGGGAAGCTGAGGTGCTTCTTTAAGCCTTTCAAGTCTGTCCTGCTCAATAGCAGCCTTGAACTCCTCGTTCTTACGGTACAAATCCATAAGCTCGTCCACACTCATGCCTGCCTTGCCCTTTTCCACAGCCTTCAAGCCCTCATTAATGAGGTAGCCTGCTATTCTCGCCTGCATCGGGTCTTCGTAAGAGGCAAGCACCTTATCTCTGCCGATGAGCGCTTCAATAACATCTGATTCCTTACCAAAGCCGGGGAACATGTCCTCCATAGCCGTGAGCACCTTAATTGCCTTCTGAACTTTAAGAGCGTGCATTGCCTCATCACGTTCTTTTAAGATAGGTGTCGCTTCGCTGCGGAGTGCATTAAAAACGTGTGCCACGAGTTTAGCAGGTATTTCCTTTCTTGCACTTTCATCACCATAAACAAGTGCCGACATATCAATATCGTCAAAATCATCCATGGCAACAGCAACAACACTTTCCTTACTGAGCTCTCCCGACTGCTCCAAAGCTTTACGAAGGTTTTCAATTTCTTCCTTCTGCAACTTGTTCTCTGCAATCAAAGCCTGAACGTCAACATTGCCTTCCCCTGTTGGGGTTGCGGGGACTGCTTCAGCGGTAGATGAGGTGTCATCATCCCCACCCACTTCGGAACCGTCAAGGTTTTCCACGTTTTCATCAGGAACTTCTTTCGATTCCTCCACGGCAGTTTCTTCTTCTGGCACATCATCTGCTAACTGAGTAAGCGCTTCATCCGCCTGAGCCTCCTCATCGTTTATTTCCTCTGCAGGTGTCTCGGAAGGCACTTCTGCCATTGCTTCTTCCTGCAGCTTTTTTAAATATTCAAGCGAATTTTCCTTCGCTTTCTTCATTCCGGGCATTTACATCTCTCCTTCCACAGGCATCTGCACAGGTGCTTCTGCCGCTTTTTTCTCTTTTGCTCTTGCCTCATGTGCCTGGGCATGAGCAAGAATAAGTTTTGCAAACTCAGGGCTCTTGAATTTCAGCACATCATATTCCATCGACAAAATAAATCTCTTATGCTCTTCCGCATGTATTTCATCATCGTCATAAGGATTAATGTCGCAGAACATACCGCTTCGCATAAAGGTATTTTCCCTCTGCGCCGCCTGAATCTGTAATCCGTTAATTCCAAGCATTTCCGAGTAGTTTCCAACCTTCAGCTTTTCAAGCATCATGTTTTTAACTCTCTGAGGCAATTGTCCGTGTTCATCGTTGTACAGTCCAAGCTGTACAGCTTCCATGAATCTCTGATGCTGCATCTCCTCCGATACAACAAGCTCGTTTTCTGTGTCAAAGTCAACCTCAAAGCTTGTTATATCCTCACCCGACCATACAATCGCATTGCCTATTCCGTTAAGCCCTACGTGCTTAATAACTCTCGGAAACTTGACAAACTTCTTGTACATATGAAGCCACATCACGGCAAGCTCCTTTACACTTTCACGTATATAGTCACCTGTCATTGCCATACGGGTGTTGTCAATCTCACGGAGCGATTCAATTGCATTGCCACTTTTAACACCACTGGGAGCTGCACCAATCATCTGAAGCTGGCTCACCCCTGCAGCGTACTCCATATCGTGCTCCAGAACTTCAATCTCCTTCATAACTTCGTTGGGCAACTGTCCGTTCTGTATCACATCGGGTGCACCAAACTCCGGTTCATACGGCAGCACTCCTCCGGGAGGCAATCCTTTCTGCTCAAACTCATCAAGGTCAATACTACCTTTAGGAGCTTTAAAAGCCTGTATAACACATCTGTCTATGTACTCATGCAATTTGTTTTTTGCACGGTTATATTTCTTCTGCAACGGAATAAGTGTCTCAATAACACTCTTGCCAAAGAACTGACCCGAAACGCTCTTACAAACAACCTGCTTTATGGGTATCTCATCATAACCGAGAGGTCCGTCATAAATCAGTGCATTATCATCACCGGGCACGTCCGCCACAACAATAACTCTGCCTTCAGGATGTTCACGGTTCTTTTTCTCGTAATAAGTAAAAATCTTTACCGCGTTTTCCTTCGTATCTGTTGTCATAACAGCCTGTACAGAAATCTGTCCGTAACCGAAGGTCTGCAGTTTCGGCGTTATGTTATAGTGGTTCACAGTCGTACCATTGTATTTAATGCCGTATCTGTCATAAGCATCATTAACACTCATAACCTGCACAACAAGCATGCTCCGCTGATTTTCAACCTTCTGTGTCATAATGTCATCGGGATAAACTTCATACGGTGAAAGAAGCGAATACTCAATATCTCCCTCGTGGTACTCACGAAGTTTATATTGAATTTCATTGTTCTCATCCACTTCCTCAATCCATTCCCTGTCGGTAATTATGCCTTTGTCACGGTTCCAACCGCATATCCAGAAGCAGCTTCCGCATATCTCGTTCCAGACAATAGCCTGATTCTTCATCATGTTAAAATTACTTACATCCTGGTAATACTTCAGAATATTTGTCGATACCTCAGCCTTTGCGTAGTCATCAATATCGTTTCTTCTGGGCTTTACCGTCATGGCGTAATTAATTTTCTGCAAATTAGCAATTCTCGTTTCAATGATAGGTGCAATCTTATTGAACACCTCTCTTGATTCATACGGTCTGAAAGGGGCTATCTGCCTTATCTCATACCCATTAAAAGTGTTGATTTCGCAATACTGATTTCCCTCATAGAAATTAGCGTTCAATCTCCACTGCTGTTCATAGGGTATGCGGGCCTTTTTTCGCCTTTCATATTCATCCAGTACAAACTTAACCGTCTCGGCTCTCGCCCGCTTCTCGCTGTACTGTTCCGCTTCTTCAAGCGTCTTGGGGAACTTAAATCCAAACATTATTCTTCATCCCCCTTGCCTCTCCAATCGTCACGCCATGCCTCGTCTGTCATATTTGCTCCGATGCCACGCGCCGCTTTTTTCTTTTCCTCGGGCTTGTCACGGCTCCTGTTTGTTTCAAGCGCATGTAAAATCATTCGCTTTTGCCACACATCAACCACAAGGACTGCAATCACGGCAATTTCAAACCAAATCCCCATCGTAATCACCACCTCAAAAAGCTAATTACTCAGAGGCTTTGCTTGTCTTCTTGCTTGTAGCCTTCTTAGGCTTCTGTACATCAGCCGCTTCCTGTTCGCCTGCAGGTTCTTCGGGTTCGCCTGCACCATCAGCTGCTTCGGGCGTTGTCGTTGCCTGTGCATATGTAGGCCAGCCTTTCATCAAGCACAGCTTTTCAAACATACCCTCAATGCACTTCTCACAAACAACTACCGAAGCACCGCCCTCTCTCGATGCCGCAACAGAAAATGTCGGCACTTTAAGTCCTGTGCTTCTGCAGCCCTTTATCTGGCACTTACTTCTCACTTTCACAAACTTATATCCAGCCATTTTTTCTTCCTCCTGTTTCATTGTTTGCTAAAGCGTATCACACTTTTTTGCACACCGCGAAAAATCGTATTGACTTGCATTACGGTAACGATTTTCGCTCCGTTGCAAAAGGCAAATGTCAGCGGTATGCAATTCTTGCATATTATCCGCTTCCCCAATTCATTTCGACCACTTCGTGTTCTTACTCATTGGATTTCGCCCATTGCACACTGCGAAAAATGGAAAATCTATCTCCACGGCCTGTTTCTTCGCCTTTGCCAATAGTGCTCAACAGCAGGATTTTTCTCCATTTCATTTTCCTTTGGCGAAATGAACTTGTATTGATTAATCATCTGCGTAAAGGCATCCACCGCATCATCGTTTACACCATTGGGAAAGCTCGCACACTCCTCAACAAAGTCATCGGTAAAATCTGCATACTTTGGCAAATACACATTTCCCGCCTCAACAATGCCACTCACAGCATTTGCCCTCGCAATCTTGCTCTCCTTCGGAGTAACAGCAATAATCCCGCCTATCTCATGTCGTAGCATCGAAATAATTGCGGAACCGTTTGCCTTATCTTCAACAAGTATCGAATGTTTTTCCGGGTATTTATCGTTTATGTACTGAATTGCCTTAAGTGTCTCGGGAAAGTCCATTTTTCTCTTAATAAGGTCCACCAGATACCAGTCGGCACCCTTTTTTCCCCACACTTCAATTGCTACATAGTCGCTGTCATCATTGCCCTTAAAAGCCGCATCAACACTTATAGCAACAAAGGGCATATTGTCGGGAAGCACATCATAAGATTGCCACCATCCACGCTTGAATATATTACCTTCTTCGCTTGTAGGTCTGCCCTGGAACAGTGCATTCCAAGCTCTCATACCGCCTTTATAGCTTGCTTTAAAAGCCTGGAGCCATTTGTTGTCTTTTCCTATTTCCGGGCAAAGCGCATCTCCGACTTTTCTGCCAAGTATGTCATTTTCCTCGGCCTCAACCGGGATATTAACAACCTCAACATTTTCTTCTTCACGAATTACACGCCCTGCCAGGTCATCCTCATGCCAACGAGTTTGAATAATAATTATTTTTGTTCCTGCTTGCGCTCTTGTTTTTATCGAATTCTGCCATTCTTCCCAAAGCCTTGCACGGTAGGTAGGACTGTCCGCTTCCAACCGGTTCTTTATCGGGTCATCTATAATAATCAAGTCTCCCGAGTTACCCGTAATACCCGACATAATACCTCTCGAAATAATGCTACCTCCATGCTCTGCAATTTCCATGTCTCGGTCAGAAGCCTTTGAAAGGGTTATGCCAAATATTTGTCGTCCGTACTCGTCAATTTTTGCTTTGTTTCGTCTTCCGAACTTCCCTGCAAAATCGTCATTATAACAGGTCAGTATGCATCGCCTGTCCGGGTATTTCCCCTCATACCAACTAGGCAAGGTTTCCGTCACCGTCAAGCTCTTACCATGCTGCGGAGGCGTTGAAATCACCATAATGTCATAAGGGTTGCCAGTATACGTCTCAACAAATGTCTGTATCTTATTAGCCAGGAATTTATGGAACCTCGTAGCTATCCATTTTCCCCGGTGAACAAAGTAGCAGTAAGCAGCATAGTTTTCCCTAAGAAGCTGTAGAGCAAATGCCTCATTACTCTTTCTTGACATATCCTGCTACCTCCGCAAGACTTTCAATGTCCATATCACCAAACCCTACATTCTCTGTAGTTTTTCCTCGCATCAAAGCCTGCTTGTTATACATCACATCAACAACACCACTCAGCTCTTTGAGCGAAGGAATAACGAGTTTCTTCGCCTCCTGCTCCAACAAGAAAACAAGTTTATTTTTATCGCTGTCACTAATGTCTCTATCCTTTACCACCTCTGCGATAATCCCTTTAATTGCACTAAAGTCTATGGCCGCAACCGTAAGCTTATCCTTAATCAGCTGAACACCAAGGTTTATAATCTCCCAGGCATTTTCAACAAACTTTTCTTTCCCCTGTTTTTCCGCACTTTCTTCCGCTTCCGTCCTTTTAGGTTTATCACCGTTCACAATACGCCTGGCGGCACTCTCACTTATCCCTGCCATTTCTGCACATTTCTTAAAGCTCTCGCCTGTCTGCCTTGCAGCTATAACAATCTCCTTCTGCTCGTCCGTAATCTTCTTTCCCATACCCTCACCTCATTTGCTATTCACAACTTAACACAACTTTTTGCACACTGCGAAAAACACCAATGCAATAAAAAAGAGACCTGCCTGAGCAAGTCCCTTCCGACTCCGCAAAAATCATATTGATTAACCTTTCGGTAATGATTTTTGCTTCGCATGTAAACGAAAATTGTTGGCAGTATGCAATTCTTGCATATTATCTGCCTCCCCGCTCTGCTGTGACGGCTTCGCCCTCTTGCACAGCGGAAATTCTCCCTTCTATTCCGGGCGCACACGTATACACACCACGCTCGCACGCTGCACTCCGCCTTTGCGGTCAACCGCATCCATTCTGACTACGCCCTATAGCTTGTCAATCATGGGCTGTTTTCGCATACGAACTATTCGCCTCACTTCGTTTCGGATAGTTCAGCATCATTTTTTAAACAACACAAACAAGACGAGATTATCACTCGCCATTTTTCTCAGCATCCTTCATCAGAGCTTTATAAAAGCTACACTCCTTATAATTTCCCGAACAATACGGATAAACAATCAGTCTCCGTATTTTTTTATCACGGAACACCACATCTCCGATGCCGCACTTCATAGTCATCTTATATACACTTTCTTCTTCCCAGAAGGGGCACAATCCATAGAGGGGCAATTCTATCACTCTCCCTTAAAGCTCTTTTCCTAAACGTCATTTCGCTCTAAAACACACGACTTACAAGGCTAGTGGTCAACCGTAGCCGTTCTGACTTCGTCAAAGCCTCGTCAATCACGGACGGTTTTCACATACGAGCTGTTCGCCTCGCTTCCGCTTCGGACAGCTCAGTAAATTTTAAAGGTGCTCTATCACATCCTTTCACACCCTTTTTCACTCAACAACTTTGTTCCTATATGTAGGAATTCGCACATATTTGAAATTTAAAAAGCCGTTTACACCCTCGTAAACGTTTACTAATTTATATCCTTTCGGCGTCTTAGGAGGCTTGTCTACGCTGTATTTTCGCTTAATCTCCTTCGCCGTTTCTTTCTCGGGCTGGCTCACACTTTTGGTCTGAATCCATCTTTTGCCTTTCACCTCAACAGCATGGTCAAAAAGGTAATTCGCAAGAGAGGTGTAATCTCTCCCATGGTCAACGCCGTTATATATATTGTGAGCTCTGAGCCTTTCAACTCTTGTCACAGTTCCGCCCTTCCACTTGTCAATTATGTAGTTCTCCCACACACCGTCTATAATAAGATGATGATGCAGCCTTCCACTCTGTCTGCCGTAACCTGTCACGGCAACAATCTTCGCATTCTTAAATTTGTATCTTATTTTTCTTATGTACTTCTTGAGCTCCGCTTCAGCTTCCTTGTAACTCCTCGGCAAATGCTTATCATCATATGTAAGTGTCACGTACAATCCACCACGACAAAAAGTGGCATTCACATTCCCGATAAATCTCTTTCGGCTCTGCCTCTCGTTGGCAATTCTTTTTTCCTCATCAGTACGAGGGCGGGAGAGCTTCCTCTGAATGTCGCTTGCATCCTTCACGCCTTCATTCACAGTGTAAACTTCAACATCAAGCACACAACCCGAGTATATTTTTCGTTTATACTTTTTTATTGCCATACTCTCGCCCCTTTCCGCTTCCCCAAAGGCTCCCTTGTGTAAAGGGAGCTGTCGCCCATGGGCGACTGAGGGATTGTTTTAATCTAATTCCGCTTGCGGAATTTATTCATTAACTCGTTCGTAGAACGAATTTCACTTTATGCGTAGCTTAAAATTTCATTGCGTAGCAATTTCACTTGCCGTCAGGCAAATTTCACTGCGAAGTATGGCTCACAGGCCATACTTCGCTACATACTGCCCATAACTCATCTTTTCTTTATCCCAAGCTTCCTTTGCAATCCTCGCTCTTTCCTCGTACCCGGTTTCCTTCCTGGCACGTCTCGAGCCCAAAGCCTTGCACGCATCACTGCAAAAATGCACGCTTCTGTCTGCAGGCACAAACTGCACTCCGCAATTAAAGCAATGTCTCTTTGTAATACCGAGCTTTGCCGCATTTAAATCCTTGCACTCTGAGCATCTGAACGCCCTCGACCCCTGCTGCAGAAATTTCACACCGCATACCACGCAAAATCCTTTCTTAACTTTCACACCGTTTTCCCCTTTTCACCGTTCCGTCAGCGACTCTCTCAAAATCGCTTTGATTTTATTTCAAGTAGCGATTTCTCGCTCGCTTGCATTAGGCAAATATCGGCAGTAAGTGCATCCCCACTTGTTATCTGCCTACCATCTCGCTGTGGCGGTTACACCGCCTTGCTTGTTGGATTTTGCCGTCATGGCGTACCTTCAACCACAAATTAAACTTTCTGCAGTACGCATATCGTGTCTTACCATTTTTCATTCTATGTACCGTCACAAGATGCGTACAATTTCTTTTACATTCCATATAACCACCGCTTTATTTTCAAAATATCACGCTTTTTTGCACACTGCGAAAAATTCAATCCTTTTCATACAGTTCATGGCTTCCGTCAAGCAGCGCCGCTTCCTCATCGCTCATTACATATCCAAGCGTCTTTAAAAATTCGCACATCATTTCATTGTTCGCAAGGTGTTTGTGTATTCCCCACCAGTCAAAGGGTTCCTCAACCTTACATTCCAGTAACACATACGCCTTAACTGCCATCAGCTTCAGCACCGCACTATCCTTCAGGCTCGCTTTAACATTCGTTTGTGTAACACCGGGAAGCACCAGGGTTACATCCTTCATTTTCTCCCATATACTTGTGTACATAGGGCCGTCCCTCAACAAAACTGCAGCAATGGCAGTCAGATGCTCACTTCTGTATTCGTATTCATTCATAAACTGCCTTCTTGCCGCCTTAACCGCCAACCAAAGCTCCTTGAACTTCATTCTTTTCTCACTAAGCCGAGCGTCCTCCGCTTTTCTTTCAGCTTCCTCAAGGCTCTCAGCCTCAATTTCCTCAGAAGTACGTATTCTGTAAACATTAAAGGTTTTGCCATTCACCCAATAAAAGAGTTCCTGTCCTTCCTCTCCTAAAGGCTTGCTGAAATCAGTCTGGCTCTGCCATGTGTACAACAAAGTAACCCTCACCATATCCTCTGTGATTTCATCTTGTCTAATCTCCTTTGCCTGAGCATCCATATACTGCTTCAGCACTTTTATCTTTTCCGCTTCCTTCTGGGCATCGATTGCACGCTTCAGCTCCCATGCAAAGTTATTTGTGCCAATGCTCTCAAGCACCTTTTCACGCTTCGCCTCATCCTTTATCTCCAAAAGCTTCTCGTAGTCGGCAAGTGTCGCTCCTCGGATTTCCGCTTCCTTCAGCTTGTCCACACTTGCAACCTTCATCAGATTTTTTCTTCGCCTTACCGTACTTTCGCTCAAGCCTGTCTGCCTCGACACGTCACTCACAGTGTCGCCCAAATCAAGCATCATCTGAATGCCGCCTGCCTGCTCAACAATAGTAAGGTCACTTCGCTGCATATTTTCACTGAGCATCACCGCCAACTGTTCCTTCTCGCTCATAGCACGCACAATACAAGGCACCGTCTTAAGCCCTGCCATTTTCGCCGCCGCAAGTCTTCTGTGCCCGATAACAGCTGTGTAACCGTAGCTTCCTGGCACAACCGTAAGGTTCTGCATTATCCCGCTTTCCTTTATGCTGTCAGCAAGCTCCGTAAGGTCTCCAAGATTCTTTCTCGGGTTATCCGGATGCGGAAAAATCTTCTCAACCTCAATCATTCTTATAACAGGAGCTGTCGGCTCTACCGACTGAGGGGTTGTTTCATCAAGCATCATTTCTGCCGCTACCATTTCTTCTTCCAATGTAGGTTCATTAGCTATAAACATAAACTTCCACCTTTCACAAACAAACCAACGCCGTAATAATAATCTGCAAAATATGTATACATTGGTCAGTTATCAAATTAATCGCTTTCTTGTTTGCCTTCGCATTGTCTACAATTAAATGTATCAAGGCATTTCCTATGAGGCTCACCGCAAACCATACTGTTACATCAAAGCTTTCCATATATGCAATCGGCAGCATAATCATAAAACTCCAACTAAAGCCGTGCATCAGAAGTGCACATATATAATCATGTTTATACATTTCTTCCGGTGCATTGTCTTCCCACCAACTCTTTTGCTTTGCGCTCGCAAGCCACCCCTGCAAATAATAGTCGTCTACAATGTGCAGGAAAATCATTAAGATAACTGTGAAAATTTTATTCATTACTGTACTCCTTTCCATAATTTTTCATAACTTCTCTTGATTTTTTCATTTCATTTTAATATAATAATCTTGATTGGAGGTGATGCTTGTGCTAAAAGAACTTATATTTAAACTTTTCGTTAGTTTTGAAAATAGTTATGATGATTTAAAAGAATTTTTCAATAAATCAATTCAACAATCTATCTTAGAAAAACAACAAAAGCTTAAACGTAAACTTGAGCTCAAACTTTATTATGAATCAATCAAGTGTTCTCCTCTACACAAACATCAGATTCCAAGACTAAAACTTTTATATGCCGTCAATACGATAAAAATTATACCGCTATTGACAGTTTTAAATTGCTCAATTAGTTATAAAATATGTTTTAACACCAAGTTAACTCTCCGTAGTCGAATACTGACTACTGGAGGTGTCTATAGTGTTAAAAATATTAATAGCTATAACATGGATTATTTTTGTAAACTTGGTGGTAATTATTGTGGCAACTAATATTGCCCAAAAAATGGGTGTTGACATTCATTATGAGTCATCTATTTTTAAAATTACAATCAAAAAAAGAAAGTGATTACATATACCCTCGCTCTACGCGGGGGTTCTTTTTTTGATGTCATCACACGACCACGAAGCATCACATCATATTAATAGGTTCCACTACTTTTCACCTTCCTTTCTTATACCGTAACTACAAAAATCTGTTGCCAAAACCTTCTTCTGTGTGGTTTCAAGACACAATCCAATTACAGTTCCGTCCATGTAATATTTGCAATCCTTACACCTAACCACTTCCACAACATCGGATACCGTCTTTCCATCCACCGCCATCTGTGCCGCTTTTTCAACAAGCTTATATTTTTCTTTATCGTCAGTTTCAAACTGCAAAGAATATTCGCCCTTGCCTTGCTGTGATTTCCAAGATGTCGCCATTACACCCACTCCTTTCCGCAGTCTCGACACTTATACACAAGCTTTTCTATTTTACTGTTGTAAAATACACTATCCATAATCCCATCACAGTCCGGGCAATGGCATTTCAAATGCTTGTAATAAAAATTTTTCAATTTAATCAGCCACTTTTTCATCAGTTTGCACCGCCTTTCCACCTTGCCGTGTTTCCTAACCTACTTAAATTTCTTTTCTTTGCATTCTCACTTGAAATCTTTTTCCTGCAATCAGGACAGAAAAAAGCATTTGGACCGCCCATAAACACGCTTTCGCACCGTTCGCATATAGTAGGAGCTTTACTCATTCCTCATTTCGCCCTCCTAATTCTTCACTAATTCTTTCATCCATCTGCTTTCCGAACCTATAACAATTCCCATGTGATATATGGTTCTTCCACGCACCATAGGAAGCATCAAACTTCTCTCTTGGCAGCTTCCCTTCCCGGACAAGCCTCGCCATCCGCACAAACTTCTTCTGTGCATTCCTCTTATTCTGGTTCTTCAGCCTTCGTATAACCTTGCCATTCTCCGTCACATACGTGTGAAACCCAAGATAATTTACACCGTTCTTGAATGGCATAATCTGTGTCTTTCCGTTAAAGGTCAAATCAAGCGTTCCGAGGAACTCCGTCAGCACTTCAAGGCAATACTTTAAATATTCCTTGCTCGGGTGTATCAAGTAAAAATCGTCCATATATCTGCCGTAATACTCAATTCCCATCTCACCTTTGATGAGCTTGTCCATACCGTCCAAGTACAAAAGTGCAAAGCCTTGATTAATCTGATTACCGAGCGGTATTCCTAAACCTTCCGTACTGTCAATAAACAAATCACACAGCCAACATATGGCTTTGTCATAGGAGAAATGGTAATTCACAACATCCTTCAGCTTTTCGTGAGGGATGCTGTAAAAGAACTTTGTAATATCACACTTTAATATGTAACCGTCAAAATGGTACTTCTTCCAGAACTCTTTCATCTGCACACTCAAACGGTCAAGCCCGAACAGTGTGCCTTTTCCTTTCTGCCCGGCACAGTTATCGTATATAAATACCTCCTGCAGCTTTGGCAGTATCACATTATCGCATAAGCTATGCTGTACAACCTTATCCTTGAAGGGCGTTGTTTTAATAATACGTTCCTTCGGCTCATACACTTTAAACTCTGTGTATTCTGATACCCTGTAAGTTTTGTTTCTTAATTGTTCTATCAGAAAATGTACACCATCTAAAGCCGATGCAGAAAACCGTGCGGCACTTTTCTTGTTTCCTTTGCCGCATTTTGCTCTCTTGTAAGCCTTGTACATATTCTCAAAATCAATAACCTTCTCAAAGTCGGTCATACA